>NZ_JAWLRY010000030.1:0-14236 GCF_033142325.1 Rhodococcus sp. IEGM 1370
GAGTTACGACAGGACTCGCCGAGCACCTACATATGAGGTTGTACGGGGACCATCACGTGAGGGTGTACACCGATACCCGGTGCCCGGCATGCGCGGCGGCGACACCGAGTGCGGTCGCGAGGTGCGTTTTGCCGGTGCCGGGCGGGCCGAGTAGCACCACGTTGCGGGCTTCGGCGAGCCACCCACCACCTTCGAGTCGGGCGATCTGCCCTCGGTCGACACCGGGCTGTGCGGTGAAGTCGAAGTCGGTGACGGTCTTGATCGCCGGGAACCCGGCACCCTTGATCCGCAACCGGGCACCGGACTCGGCGCGGGCGTTGGACTCCGCGGCGAGGACCGCAGCGAGGTAGTCCTCGAGCGACCACCCGGCGCTGCGGGCGTGTTCGGCGAGGCGGTGGTTCTCGGCGGTGATCCGCGGCGCTTTCAACGCCCGCGCGTGGTGGGCGATGAGCTTGTCCGCCTCCGACGGCGCCGTTGTGCGGGCGGCCATCACGCGACCTCTCCGGTGCCGAAGACGGTGTCGTAGGCCGACAGGTCCGCGACCTCCACCTCGACCGGTGTCGACGGCGAGGCGTCGCGATGTGTCGAGTTGCACTGCGCTCGTAGCATTTTGGCTTGACCGACATGGACGGGGTCGGTGATCAGTGCGCTTGTGCCCCACACTCGTGGGTGATCGGCCATGAGGCGGTGATCGCAGAACGCCTGCACCCGGACGAGGGTGGATCTCACCGTGATCATCCGACCGATCGCATCGGGGTGCACCGAGTACGACGAGCCACCGACTCCGACGTAGTAGTCCCGGCCCAACCGAGTGGTAATCGTGGTGCCCACCGCCGGCGGCATCGGCGGCAGCGGTGCCATCGCCGCCCGATCCGCGGCGAGCGCATCGACCGGCCGCCGGCGGGTCACTCGATGCTCACGCGCGTTTGCGATCGACAACCATGCCGCGAGCTGGGTGTTGAAGTCCGCCGGTGAAGTGAACGATCGACCCGGCAGGAACGAGGTCCGCAGGTATCCGTTGGCGCGCTCGACGACACCCTTCGTTTCCGGGTCGTAGGGCGGGGCCTGGATCAGCTTCACCGCCAGGGTGCCGCAGAACCCGGGAACACCCTGCGAGAGTTTCCCGCACGCCTTCGCCACGGTGTTCCGTGATAACCCCAGGTCGCGGGCGATCTGCGCCTGTGCCATTCCCTCCGAGCCGTGCAACCGACGAATCAACGCCCAGTCCTCCACAGTGATCACTCCTCAATAGTCGAGATGAGTGCTCACTTTTCGACCGGATTACATGCTCAGATTTCGACCGGAGCTGACACGTCTACCGCTTCTATCGCTGACCAGACCTTTGTGGACCCTGGTCGGTTGTTTCCGAAGTAGTATCCGATCGAAATCTTTGTGCTTCGTTCGTAGTCAAGTGACGCACCGAGGTGCCGTGGATCCGACCGGAAGGTTGGCGAGCCCCCTGAGGGCCAACTTTCCGGTCGGCCGGTCCAGCCGCATACGGCTCACCGAACTCGCAATTGTCCGAGCCGTCAGTGGCTCGGGGGAACCAGGCCTCTGATTTCGGAAATGGCTAGGAAGCGGAAGCGGAGGCTGTGGTGATCCGCAACGTCATGCACCATATGTCTGCAAGCAAGTCCAAAGTTTCTGCGCGTTCACTCGGGGACGTATCGGGCTGCCAATACTGGGTTATGACGCTGTTGAGTTGCAGAACGAGCATCTCGATGAGCAACACCGCCCGATGACGTTCCGGCCCTTCATGTAGCGACGCCTCATACTGCGTGAGCGAATGACCGATACGGTCGTAAACCGCACTCTGTGAGTTTCGCAGGGTGCTCTCGATGGCAAGAGCCTCGTTCCATGCGGAGACGAATTCCGCATGGTCGAGCCACCACTGTGTGGCGTCTATCAGCCAGTTGTGGATCGAACGACGTGTTCCGGTGATCAATGCTGTGTCTAGTGTTTTCCAATGATCGAACGCAGACCGTGCAAGGAGATGATCGGCGGCGGCGAGAAAAATCTCCGGTTTGCCCGAGAAATGTAAGTAAAAGGTCGCACGGTTGACATCGGCGGCGTTGGTGATGTCGCGAATAGTAGCGGCAGAGTAGCCGCATCGGGTGAATACGTCGTAACTTGCCGCAACTAAACGTTCGCGAGTCAGCCGCTTCTGGTCGTCCCGCATGGACGTCCGCCGACCAGGGGGAGGTTGGATCGAGTCCGTCGTCATTCTCATAGGATACGAGTTCCGGTTATCGTCCAACGAGAGCCCGCCCTGGACGGGGACCGAGTACGGGTACGTCTGTGTGAGGTGGATATCCGATCTCACGGGAAGTTCATTTCGTGGCAGCTTCGTACCCGTTGGCAAACAGGGTTTGAGCAACCTCACGCATCTTCACTTTGCGGACCTTACCTGTCACGGTCATCGGGAAGTCGTCGACGACATGTACATATTTCGGAATCTTGTGTCGGGCGATCTTGCCGGACGCAAACGTCTTGAGATCGTCAGATGTGAAGGTAAGTGCTTCGTCGCGGAGGCGAACCCATGCCATGAGTTCCTCGCCGTATTTGGCGTCAGGGACCCCGATGACCTGGGCGTCGAGGATGTCCGGGTGAGTATAGAGAAACTCTTCGATCTCACGAGGGTAGATGTTCTCACCGCCGCGGATGACCATATCTTTTATACGTCCGGTGATTTCGACGTACCCGGCGTCGTCCATGACGGCCAGATCTCCCGTGTGCATCCATCGGTCACTGTCGATGGCTTCGGCTGTCTTGTCGGGCTCATTCCAGTAACCGATCATCACGCTGTAGCCACGGGTGCAGAACTCACCGGTCTGTCCTCGCGGCACGATCTCGCCGGTGTCTGGGTCGACAATTTTGATTTCGAGGTTAGGCCCCACCTGCCCCACGGTGCTCACGCGCTGTTCGAACGTGTCGTCGATCCTGGTCTGGGTTGACACCGGTGAGGTCTCCGTCATGCCGTAACAGATCGATACTTCGGCCATGTTCATCGTGTTTATGACCCGCCGCATGACTTCGGCCGGGCAGGGCGAGCCTGCCATGATCCCTGTTCGCAGACTGCTGAGATTGTAGGAATCAAAGTCAGGCAAGGCAAGTTCGGCGATGAACATGGTCGGCACGCCATAGAGACTTGTGCACTTTTCCTCGACGACGGTTTCCAGCGTTTTGGCAGGGTCGAATCCGTCGGCCGGTATTACCATCGTCGCTCCGTGGGTGGTCGCTGCAAGATTGCCCATCACCATGCCGAAGCAGTGATAGAAGGGTACCGGAATGCAGATTCGGTCGGCTTCGGTGTATTGGAGTAGCTCACCGACGAAGTAGCCGTTGTTGAGGATGTTTCGATGCGAGAGAGTGGCACCTTTGGGGTTGCCGGTTGTCCCGGAGGTGTACTGGATGTTGATCGGATCGTCGGTCGACAAGACCGAGGTCTTCACCGCGATCTTGTCCAGTTCCTCTGGGGTCGGCTCGACGAACATGTCGTCCCATTCGGGTGATCCCAGTAAGACGATTGTTTCCAAGTGGCTGCAGTTCGGTTTGGCTGCGGTGAGCATCGCCGCGTAGTCGGCGCCCTTGTGCTCCGGTGCGGCGATCATCCAGCGAATGTCTGACTGATTGAGTGCGAATTCCAGCTCATTCTGACGGTATGCAGGGTTGATATTGACCAGAACCAAGCCGAGTTCGGCGGTTGCGTACTGTGTCAACGTCCATTCGGCCCGGTTCGGTGACCACAGGCCGACCCGATCGCCGCGCGTCAAACCGCGGCGATCGAACGATGCTGCGAGGGTCTGGACGTGATGTCGGAATTCTCGGTAGGTCCAGCGCCGTCCTGTGGACCGTTCCACGAGCGCCTCATTGTCTGGAAAAGCCTCCGCCGTCTGCTGCAACGATTGCGGAATCGTGAGGTCCAGGAGGGGTGCGTTGTCTCCTTGGGAATAGGACAGGGCCATGGTCGTGAGCTCCTAGTTGATCATCGAGGAATTGGTTGGTCGCGGCACGGTTGAGGACTACATGAGGCCGACCGGTTTTATCTTCAGACATCGCATTCAGCTACAGCTCGGTGAGGACATCATCAGCTCGCCGAGGGGGCGAAACGCCGGTTCGGAAATCGCTTGCGTGTGGAACGCTGTGGCGTAAAGCACAATTTTCACTGTACGATCTCACTCGACAGCATGTCGCGTCAATAGCCGCAAAGCGCCGGAAGTGACTCCTTCCGGCTCGCCGGATAAACCGACCGGGGTGGGCGGGCCGTGAAGGACCGACCAGCACTCACTGCAGGACATCGACACCTCTATGGACCACGCGTTCCGAACTGCGCGACTACGTACGATGTCAATCAACATTGTGATGCTTGACACGATACCGTGTCGAGTGAGATGTTAGTTATACGCAGATCGTGTTGCGGATCACATACTCACCCTTCCTTGGTCGTCACCGAGAAACTCATGAATGCGAATCGGTTGATCCAGGCACCCGTCCATCCCCCATCAGCAAAAGGACCATCGATCATGACCGTCAGGCTCCCCGTGTCAGGTACACCCGTTCGCGTCGACTTCGACCCCGACCGAACCCGCCAGCGTTTTGCAGAGGAGCGCGACAGGCGACTCAAGCGCGAGACGTTGGGTCAGTTTCAGGGGCTGTCCGATGTGTTGGAGGTCGAGGATGTCGACCGATACGCTGAGCCCTTCGTTCGTGACGCCGTGGTCGAGGATGTCGAGGTCGCGATTCTCGGAGGAGGGTTCGGCGGCTTGTGTGCCGGCGCCTATCTGACCAAGCAGGGCATTTCAGATTTCCGGATCGTCGAGCAAGGCGGCGACTTCGGCGGGACCTGGTATTGGAACCGATACCCAGGTGTGCAGTGTGATGTCGAATCGCACATCTACATACCACTGTTGGAAGAGACCGGGTATATCCCTTCCAAGAGGTACGCAGACGGCGACGAGATCTTGGATCACGCGCGTCGAATAGGCGAGCATTTCAACTTGTACCGTGCAGCGTTGTTTCAGACTCTGGTGACCTCGACAGTCTGGCTGCCCATCAAGCAGCGATGGGAAGTCCGAACCAACCGGGGCGATGTCATGCGGGCACGGTTTGTAGTCCGTTGTAACGGGGTTATCAACAAGCCCCAGGTTCCGCGGATTCCGGGGATCAATGATTTCACAGGAAAGATCTTCCATACGAGCCGGTGGGACTACGACTACACCGGCGGCAATCAACACGGCAACTTGGATAAGTTACGAGACAAACGTGTCGCGATTGTTGGCACCGGGGCGAGTGGGGTGCAGGCGGTCTCCTACGTGGCGGCGAGTGCCAAGGAATTGCTGGTAGTGCAGCGGACCCCGAGTACGGTCGGTGCGCGAGACAATCGCGCTACCGACCCCGACTGGGCCGCAAGCCTCGAGCCGGGCTGGCAGTCCGCGCGTCACCGTAATTTCAACGGTCTGGTCAATGGCCATGACCTGGATGAAGACCTGGTCAGTGACAATTGGACTAGAGTTTTTCCCTATCTCAACGGCCATGCGCTGATCGATGTGGATCCGTCTTCGCTGCCAGTCGAGGATCAGATGGCGTTAGCTGAGATCGCAGATATGCAGCTGACTCTCGATATCCACAAACGAATCGATGAGATCGTCGAGGACGAGACTACAGCTGCTGCGCTCAAGCCTTGGTACGGCTACCTCTGCAAGAGGCCCGGGTTCAACGACGGGTACTACCCTGCATTCAATCGCCCCTCGGTGAACCTCATCTCCGCTCCGACTGGTGTCGATGCGCTCACAGAGACCGGAATCGTCGTCGCGGGCAAGACATATGACGTCGATCTCGTTATTTTCGCCACCGGATTCGAGACCGGAAGTTCATCCCCATCGCGCTACGGCTATGACGTGACCGGACGCAACGGTCAGCTGCTGAGTGACTACTTCTCCGATGGAACGAAGACACTTCACGGGCTGGTCACTCATGGCTTCCCCAACTTTTTTGAATTGGGGTTGAGCCAGAACGCTTACCTGGTCAATTTCGCGTACATGCTCGACCGGAAGGCGCATCATGTCGCGCGCATCATCAATCACGCAGTACGCCACGAAATCAACTCGATCGAGCCTGATCTCGAGGCGCAAAACGCGTGGGTCTCGAAGGTCCAGCAGGCCGCCGAGGGATACCTCCAGTATTCCTCAACCTGCACTCCCGGCTACTACAACGGTCAGGGCGACGTTTCGCACGCGTTCTTCCAAGACGCCTACCGCATCAGCGAAGTTGATTTCTGGGATCAGATGGACACCTGGTGGGACGCCGGAACATTCGAGGGCCTGACCCTGCACACTCTCGTGCCCGCCAATCAATAGGAGAACAAGAATGCCCTCCAACGAGATCACCTCACCGCTCGACCCCGATGCGCAGGCTGTCGCCGACCAGCTCGCCGCAGTCCTACCCGCTGGACTGTCAGGTTTGGGCGTCGACGGTGTCCGAGCATTCGGTGCACAGACGAACACACAGACACCCCCGGCCGCCGAGGTCCACCAGGTGAGCGAGCACCAAGCACCGGGACCGCACGGCGACGTGCGAGTGCGGCTGTACCGACCCGAATCCGACGCCCCTGTCCCTGTCCTGCTCTACCTCCATGGTGGTGGCTGGACGATGGGTTCCATCGACGGTGGCGTCGACTACTTCGTACGTGACATCGTGCGAACGATCGGAATCGCCGTGGCATCCGTCGACTACCGTCTGGCGCCGGAACACAAATTCCCGATCCCGGTCGAGGACAGCCAGGCGGCTTTGGCCTGGCTCCGCGACAATGCCTCGGACCTGGGCCTGGACTTGTCACGCATCGCGATCGGCGGCGACAGCGCTGGAGCGAACATCTCGGCAGCTATTACGCATCTCGACCGAGGCAACGCCACACCTCTGGCCGCCCAGGTACTGCTGTTCCCCGCGACCGAATACGCAATCTACCGCCCATCGTGGATGGAGAACGCCAACGCACCCCTTCTGACCACCGCTGACACAATCTGGTTCTGGGGACAGTACCTCCGTACGGAGGACGACCGCACCGATCCCCGAGCCACCCCGGCAAATGCCGACTCCTTCGCCGACCTTCCACCGGCGCTCGTGGTCGTGGCCGGACACGACCCGCTCCGCGACGACGGCCTCCACTACGCAGGCCTCCTCGATAGCGCCGGAACTCCCATCGAGATCGCCCGATTCGAGGGGTCGTTTCACGACTTCATCGTCATGCCCGCCCTGGCTGCATATTCACGTGGCCTCGACACGATCACTGTGTTCCTTGACAAGGTGTTGACCCCCGCCGCACCGATGTCAACGGAGACAGCTTCATGAGTGGGACCATGCGAGGCGCTGTGCTCGATTACGACACGCACACCGTAAAGGTGCAGGACGTTCCGATCCCGCAGCCCGGCCCAGGCGAGGTCCGGATCACGGTGAAGGCTGCCGGAGTCTGCCTGTCCGACGTTCACCTTGCCACCGGCCAGATCAAACCGATCTTCCGTTCCAAGCGAACCGTGATCCTCGGTCACGAAGTCTCCGGGGTGGTCGACAAGCTGGGCTCCGAGGTCGAGGGTTGGGCGCCCGGTGACCGTGTCACGCTCTTCCCGATCACCGACAAACTCGACGGCCCTCGCACGCAAGGCGTCGACTACGACGGCGGGTGGGCGGAGTACATCGTTGTGCCGGCCGCCAACCTGATCGCGCTTCCCGACTCCGTTCCCTTCGACCAGGGCGCGATCCTTCCAGATGCCGTTTCGACGCCGTGGGGCGCGATCGTTTCGACCGCCGCGTCCCGACCTGGCCAGTCCGCCGGTGTGTGGGGCTTGGGCGGACTCGGCATCCACGCCGTCCAGATCCTGCTCGCGATCGGCGCCGCACCCATCGTCGCTGTCGACCCATTGCCAGTTGCTCGGGAACGGGCGCTCGCGGTCGGCGCCGACATTGCACTCGACTCCACAGCTCCGGACTTCGTCGACCAGCTGACGAAGGCGACCGGAGGTCGCGGCCTTGACCATGCCTTCGATTTCGCCGGCGTGCGCGTGGTGCAGGAGCAGGCACTGTCGGTACTCAGCGCGGGTGGCCAGCTGACCTTGGTCGGAATCAGCGGTCAGCCGTTCACGGTGACCGACCCTCAACGGCTGATCGTCTATAAACAGCAGGTAAAGGGACACTTTGGGTCGGTGATCGAGGAGCAGAGGAGCCTCGTGCGCCTCACTGCGCTCGGGCGTCTCGATCTCAGCGGCTCGATCAGCCGTACGCTCCCCCCTCGAGCAAGCCCCCCAAGCGCTTCACCAGCTCGAGCACAAGGAGGGCGACCCGATCCGGATCATTCTCGACCCCACCCTCACATGACGCAGCGCCACTCACATATTCACCGAACGAAACGGAGTACGTCATGAAGGCATGGTTGTTTACCGAGGTCAACACACCACTCGAACTGGTCGAGCTGCCCGATCCGATCGCAGGACCTGGGCAGGTGGTCGTCGATGTGAAGGGCGCGGGTCTATGTCACTCCGATGTCGGAATCATCGAGGGGCCCGGACTGCCGTGGATCGCCAAACGCCCCATCGTCCTCGGTCACGAGGTCGGCGGCATCATCACCGAGCTCGGGGAGGGTGTGACCGGCCATTCGATCGGCGACCGTGTGACGATCGGTTACCTGAAACCGCCACCATGGGGTCCGGGTCTGGGCCGAGATGGCGGGTACGCAGAGAAAACCGTCATTTACGACGACGAGATCATCGGCGTGCCGGACAATGTCTCCTTGGTCCAAGCCGCAGTCGCCTCGGACTCCGCCGCAACCTCATACCATGCTGTGCATACTGTCGGCGGGGTCACCAAGGACTCTGTCGTCGGAATCATCGGCCTAGGCGGACTCGGCCTGGCCGGCGCCCGCTTCGCGGCGCTGACAGGGGCGGCGGTATACGGGGTGGACACCAACGAAGACGTCTTCGCGGAGGCAAAGCGCCTGGGTGTCGCCCAAACCTACACTGACGCTGCCGATCTGGTTGAGCACTCGCCCGACGTCGTTGTCGACTTCGCCGGATTCGAAACCACAACCAGTGCTGCGCTGCATGCGGTACGACAAGGCGGTGTCGTGGTCCAGGTAGGCCTGGGCAGCATAGAATCGACGATTTCGAAACAGGACCTGGTTCTCAAACAGGTTCGGCTGGAAGGCTCTTTGGGGAGCTCCCAAGGAGACCTCAAAGCCGTCCTCGACTTGATCTCGACTGGCGTTTTCACTCCGAAGATCGAGCAGATCGGCTTCGACGAGATAGGAGAGGGCATCAGCAGACTGCAGAAGGGCGGCCTGACCGGCCGACTGGCTGCCGCGCTCGACTAGGGGCACAACCAGATCCGTTCCCTCTGAAGGGTAACCGACTTGGCTGCACGCGATATCGGCAGCAGCGGAGAATGCTGCGATGTAGGGGTCGCGGTAGTAATGGGCGAAGAAACAACGGATATGGAGTAAACCCTGGTCAGGGCTGGTAAACCGTCTCGGGCTGCAGCGTGAGCTGTTTGATGCGTGGCTGTCGACATCCTGTGAGCGGGGGATTTCGTGGCGACGCGTGTGTTCGTGGACGAGGAGTTGGCGCGTCTGCGAGAGTTCCCGGAGATCACTCGCGAAGAGTTGTTTCGGTTCTTCACGCTGACACGCGCTGACATCGCATTCGTCGCCCCTGGCAGGGGGCGCGGTCCGGCAGATCGGCTGGGTGTCGCTGCCGTGGCTGGGGTTCGTGCCGGACAGGGTGGCTTCGGCGCCGCCTGTGGCGGTGGCCCGGCTGGCGGATCAACTCAACATTGATGCTGCGGAGCTTCGTTCATACGGTAGGCGGGCGCAGACACGCACTGAGCACCTGCAATTGGTGGCGCGGTATCTTCCAACTTCGCACTGTCGTCCGAGAGCCATGGGATCCTGTGGGTCCCGTAGCTCTTGGCATCGCTCAGCATCGGCGACTGCCGCGTCACCAGATTTCCGAGGAAACGAGCGACGTCGCCCGTCCGGGCCATGGAGATCTTCGACGGAGCAGCTGACGTCACAACTCGCGTCGCCGAACTGGATCTGTCGGCCCCGGCCGGTACCCTCGCGGAGGTGGCGGCGAGACAGGGGAGCGCGGTGAACAGCTACCGTTACCAGTGGGCACTGTTCGCCGACTGGTGTGCCGCCGCCGACACCTCGCCACTACCCGCGTCGCCGATCACGCTGGTGCAGTTCTTCGCCGAGAACCCTGCTGGCGACATAGTGCAGCTGCGGCGGGTGTCCGCGATCAACCGCGCTCACCTCGACGCCGGCCACCCCGCCCCAGGCCGAGTCACCTCGCTGCGGCTCGCATTGGCCTCTGCGCGCGCCGACCGAACCATCCGACGTGCCGCGCAGTACCAGTCCATAGCTGCCGGACTGCGGACATCCGGATCGACGGCAGCGCTGTTCGGGCGCCGCGACGCAGCACTTCTTCTCTTGGCCGGAACAGGCATGTCCTACAACGCTATTGCAGAACTCGACCGGGGCGACCTCAGCGTCGACGGTGTCAACGTCTGGATCGGCGGCCGCCACCGACTACGGATCGACCCCCACGGGGTCACCGGCTTTCAGCCGGTCGACGTGTGGGAACGGTGGAACACGGTCCTGCAGTTCTCCGACCGCTATCCCTCCACCGCTTTGCTCGTACAACATCTGCAGCGCAACACATTTCCCGACATGACCGCGCTGCCGCACCGCGGCGGTCCGGTGGCGGTCCCGATCGACCGGTGGGGTCATCTACCGCTGCCGGCCGCCCCGATGACCGCTGCCGAGATCGGATCGGTCATCGCCGCGCACCGCACCGGGATCTCACCACTACACACCCCACGACGACGCATCAGCAGATCACGCGCGGACGCCGAACAGGTCGACATCGTCCGCCCCGAGCCCACACCAGCTGAACTCGATTCCGGGTACTACCGCGCGGGTGTCGACGCGCGGCGCCGAGCGCACACCGCCCTGGCCGATGTCCCGGACATGGTCGACGACGTCGAGGACCGCATCGAAGCACTGTTGCAGCGCACCCTCGATCTGCTCGGCGACGAGACGACTCCCTGAGAGATTCGCGTGCCACCGACGCCCACAGGAGCGTCGAGATCCTGAAGGATCTACCTGACATAAAACCGGTTTATCGGTGCTGGGCGTCCGAAGCTGACATACGACTGCGTTATCGGCCGAATCTCTATACTGACGGCGCTCAGTGAAAGTGCCCAGATCTGATCTCTGAAAGTGCTCGCCCGTGTGGCTCCGCCAATGAGGGCGGGCCTCCTCCGATGCTGGTGGTCTCTGACCACACACCAGCGTCCCGAAGGAGACCCGCGATCTCATGCTTACATGGGAAGAGGACATGGAGATATCCGCACTGCACAAACGAGGCATGTCGATCTCGGACATCGCCCGCCACACCGGCCGTAACCGCCGCACCGTCCGCAACTACATCAACGGAACCACCACCCCGGGTGTGCGACGAAAGTCCACGATGGACCCGTTCGAGGACTTCGTCGACTACATCCGCTACCGATTCACCGAGGATCCGCACCTGTGGGCGGTCGCCCTGTTCGACGAACTGTTGGCCTTGGGTTTCGCACTGTCCTATCCGACGATGACCCGCAAGATCCGGCAACAGAAACTACGCCCGATCTGCCTGGCCTGCAGGACCGCAACCGACCGAGCCAACGCCATCATCGACCACCCACCGGGCGAAGAAACTCAATGGGACTACGTCGATCTCCCGAACCCACCCACTGAATGGGGTTGGGGCAGAACAGCACACCTGTGGGTCGGCTCCCTCGCACACTCGGGGAAATGGCGGGCGGTACTGACCCCGTCGATGGATCAACCGCATCTGGTCGACAATCTCGACCGCGTTGTCCGCGCTCTCGGCGGCATCACCCGAGTCTGGCGCTTCGATCGGATGGCCACTGTCTGCTACCCCGCGTCCGGTGCGGTGACCGCCAGCTTCGCCGGCGTCGCGAAGTACTACGGGGTCTCGGTCGCGATCTGCCCACCGCGGCGAGGGAACCGCAAAGGTGTCGTGGAGAAGGCGAATCACACTGCAGCGCAGCGATGGTGGCGGTCGCTACCGGACATGAGCGTCGAGCAGGCCCAAGCGCATCTCGACAACTTCTGCGCCGCCGTCTCCGACAATCGCACCCGCCACACCCCGGACGGGACCAGTACTGTCGCCGACCTCGCAGCGGCCGAACCCCTGCAGACACCGCCGGCCACGGCGTATCCGGTCATCCTCGGCGACACCCGCACGGCGTCAAGGCAAGCATTGGTGTCCTACCGCGGCAACCAGTACTCCGTGCCGCCGGAGTTGGCGTCCGCGCAGGTCACCGTCACCCGCCCGGTCGGTGGTAGTCATCTCGACATTGTCACCGCCTCCGGCATCACTGTCGCCAGGCATGCGGTCGCCGCCGACGGTCTCGGAATGATCGTCCGCGACAGCGGTCATGTCGTCGCCCTCGAACGGGCCGCGATGGCGACCGCGAACACCGGCAAACCGCACCGCCGGAAGGAACGGATACCACCCGGGCCTGATGCACTCAGAGCGGCAGAAGTATTGCGTGGCAGCCATTTTCACAGTACGCACAACTCGACAGGAACAGCTGAAACCGATTCCGCGGCAGCATCATCGGATGTCATCGACCTCTCGGCCTACGAGCGGGCCGCACGGGGAAGGAACACTCTCGCATGAGTGACACACCGAAATCACGGACCACCGCCGATCGACTTCCCGCGCCGAACACCGCGGAAGCAGCGAGCCTTTACCAACGTCTGCGTGGGCATCTCGGGGTCCTCAAACTCGCCGACGCCGCCGAAGCGCTGCCGGCGGTCCTCGACCAGGCCGCGGCGGAGGAACTGTCGATGACAGCAGCGTTGGAGCGGTTGCTCTCGATCGAGGTCGCTGCCACCGAAGCCCGGCGGTTGACCGGCAGGTTGCGGCTCGCGTGTCTGCCGACCCCGGCATCGCTCGAGGACTTCGATTTCGACAACGCCGCCGGGGTCGACAAGAAGCTGATCGATGAGCTCGCGACCTGCAGATATTTGGAGACCGCGACGAATGTGCTGCTCATCGGCCCGCCTGGGGTCGGGAAGACGCATCTGTCGGTCGGGTTGGCGCGGGCTGCAGCGCATGCCGGGTACCGGACGTATTTCACCACCGCCGCCGATCTCGCCGCTCGATGTCATCGGGCTGCGATCGAAGGAAGGTGGGCGACGACGATGCGGTTCTATGCCGGTCCGACACTGTTGGTGATCGACGAACTCGGGTATCTTCCGTTGCCGGGAGAAGCGGCGTCGGCGTTGTTTCAGGTTGTCTCGCAACGGTATATGAAGACATCGATCGTGATCACGAGCAATCGTGGTGTCGGTTCGTGGGGAACGGTTCTCGGTGACGACACCGTCGCAGCAGCAATGCTCGACCGCCTCCTGCATCGATCGGTAGTCCTCGACATGTCCGGTGATTCCTACCGGCTCCGCGACCACAACGCACGATCGGAGACGCTCCGCAAAGCCGTCACCGGGACCCGTCAACCGCTACAGTGATCACCGCTACCGGGTGAGCACTTTCGCTGAGCGAAGTTGAGCACTTTCGATGAGCGCCATCAATACGCCGGTGCCGATGCCCACGCCGCCGAGGCGGGTGATTCGAACGGGAGCTCCCCGGGGGTACGGCGCGAACCGACGGCGGTGTCCCTGAGGTACGGGGTGTCCGCAACAGTCCCGGTGAGAGGGGAATCGTCCGATGATGGATCAGCCGCCGTTGGTGCCGAATGTCAGTGAGGTGCGCTACGCGAAGGAGCAGAAGGCTGTGCGTAAGCGCGCCGATGAGGAGCGTAAACGCAACCTCGCTGCCGAGCAGCGTCGGAAAGCGTTGGAGACCAAGCAGTCCAAGTGACCGCTTGAAACTCCTCTAGGGGTGGGAGCCCGCACCGGGCTCTCACCCCTACCTGTTTCGGTTCCGGAGGCAATTCTGCATGACCAACCCGACCCTCCCCCAAACAGAGTCCCGGCTACATCTCGACGCACCAGATCCGCGTCGAGGTGCGTGCACGCATTCGCCCTGGTCAACGGCCTGACACCGACATTCAAACCGTCCACTGCTCACTTCCAACGAGGTGCGTGCAGAACCCACGTATTCGTGCTGGTCAGACCACACGAAAAACGGGTAGGGTCACCACCAGCACGACTGCC
>NZ_JAWLRY010000030.1:14336-38116 GCF_033142325.1 Rhodococcus sp. IEGM 1370
TACGGGCACAGAAACGATCAACCCCAGGCCGAGGCCAGGCGCACTTACAGAATGTCACCACCAGCACGACTGCCTACGGGCACAGAAACCATGCCCACAGTTCCTGCATAGCGATCGCCACGCCTTGTCACCACCAGCACGACTGCCTACGGGCACAGAAACGGCAACTGCCTGCGCCAGTGGACCTGCCTGATCAGCCGTCACCACCAGCACGACTGCCTACGGGCACAGAAACGGAACAAGTCCTCGAGGTCGAACGACCCACCGACTTGTCACCACCAGCACGACTGCCTACGGGCACAGAAACGATCAACCCCAGGCCGAGGCCAGGCGCACTTACAGAATGTCACCACCAGCACGACTGCCTACCGGCGCCTGCGCCGGGGCCCGGCTTGCTACCGTGAACTGAAAGTTCTCACGACCGGCACGACTGCCTACGGGCACAGAAACGCGCCGTTTGGCTGCTTGCGCCAATGCATCTACTGTCACCACCAGCACGAACGCCTACGGGCTTAGAAACTTTAGGTCGCGGTCCAAATCGGTGACACAGATAAATGTCACATCCGCACGACTGCCTTAAGGCACCAGAGCCAGGTCCCGGCTTGCTACCGTGAAGTGTGGGCCTATGCCGACACTACCTAGCACCTCCTTGCAGGTAGAAGTAGCTTTCGTAGACACGGATACCCGTTACAAGCAGAGTGGTTATTCGCAGAACATGCAAATAACAGAACTACTACCTGACATAAAATCGGCGTATCGGCGTATCGGCGTATCGGCGTATCGGCACAGCGGAGAGGTCAGTGCCCGAGTGTGCCCAGCGCGAAGTCCGACAGTCATAGACTTCCCCTCATGGATGGGCTCGACTTCGGAATGCCGAAGACATACAAGAACCGCAGCGGCAACGACGTCACCGAATGGCCGGATGGCCTCAAGCTCGTTCGCTTCGCCGACGGCCGGGTCAAGGTCGGCCGCCAGGGATCCGTTCTCCGTGGTGGCACACGCGGAGTCACTGCCCAGGAGTTCCGCGCAGGGAGCAACCCCACCGCGCATGTCATTGCTGCGTTCGACAACCCGGAGAACTAGGTCCCGTTGCGCGCCCGAGCTGGACGGGCGGGGTTGCTACCGGGGGCGAGAAATTCGATGCGCGGGCCCGCGATCATCTGAACCACGTTTCGGGAGCATGTGCCGGTGGGCCGATCTTGCCGTCGTCGATGATGTATTCGCCCGGGTAGGGGCGGTTGGCAGCAGGACGCTCACGATCGGGTATTTCCACCAGAAAGTTGTTCTCGCGCAGTCGTGATGGCCTGTAGGCGCCGGCGAACGTGATCATGACTGCGCCGCCGCGGCCGGATGGCCCGCCGGCGAGTGATTCCCGTCCGGTGTTGAACGTTTCGGCGATGTCGCGGCCGTCGTTCCCCACGGTGATGCTGCCATCGTGGTGGAGCTCGACGAAGGTGCCGTTGTCCGCGGCCACCGTGGCCGCTGTGGCCTGCCCGGCCTGTGGATCGAGGTCGACGGCAAAATCGGGAATCTTGCGTGCACCGCTGGGCGGGTCCACGTCGAGTTCTCGGCCGACACGGAGGGTCACGTACTGACCCAACGCGGTGTGCCTGCCAGTGTCTGCGATCTCCCAGAGATGCTTCCTGGAAGCAACTTTGACGCGGCCGTCGAGAAAGATGCTGATCCAGTCGCGTCCGTTGGAGAGCACGACACGTTTGCTGTTGGGTGCCATCGCTACAGGATCGTGCACAGAGCTGCGCTGGGCAATCGCAGGGCTTTTCAGTCGGTGGGCTGGCGCCGGATGAAGTCCGACATGCCAGGTACGGTGAACGCGATCCGGCCGTGTTCGGGGGACCAGATCAGGCCTTTGCGGATCAGGGAGTCTCTGACATCGCTGACGCCCGTCGTGGTCACGCCCATTGCCGCGGCGACGACTCCCGAGCGCGGTGCGTCGTCTGCGGCGAGCGCTATGGCACGCATGTAGCGACGTTCCCTGTCGGAGGGGCGATTCCATCGTGAGGGGAAGAACCCCTCGTCCAGTGCTCGTCGTCCTTCCTCGACGGCGAGGTGGGCATCGTCCTCGTCGAATACTGCTGTTGCTGCGACGTTCCAGACGGCTTTGCCGTATTCCTGCAGGAAGTACGGGTACCCGCCGCTGGCCTCGACCAGAAGGGCCAGGGCGTCTGGGGTGAAGGACCCGCCGCGCTGGTTGACGGGGATCTCCAGTGCTTCAGCGGCATCGGCCGGTATCAGGGGGCCGATGGTGCTGTAGGCGAACTGCCGCTCTGCGTAGGATCGGTTGTCGGCGAGCACCGACGGAAGGTTGGGCAGGCCCGCGCCGATGACGAAGAACGGCCACTCTCGCTGGCTGGCCCGATGCTGTACCGAGAGCAGCGCGCCGAGGAGGTCGGAGTCGAGGTCTTGCATCTCGTCGATGAACAGCCCGAACGCGGTGCCCTTCTTCTTCATTGCGGCGCTGATTGCCTCGACGAGTTCTTCCAGGTCGATGTCGATGTCTCCGCTGGCGGCACCGCGATCGAGTGACAATTCGACTTTCGCCGGTCCCAGGCCGACACCGAGGGTGAACCCGCGGGCGAGGGAGATCAGGTGATCGAGCGCCTTCTGCATCTGGTGTTTACGGCTGAACCTGCGCAGGCCGGCGGCGAGTTCGGCTCCGAGTTTGGCGCGCACGGCGCTGACGCCGGACTCGTTTGGCCGTGCTTCGAGGCCGATCGTCAACCAACCTTGACGTTCGGCGTGTTCCGACAGGTTGTTGAGCAGGGTGGTTTTGCCGACCCCGCGCAGGCCGGACAGGATCATGCCTCGGTCGTAGTTGCGGTTCTTGCTCCGGGCCACCAGCAGATCGAACTCTTGGCGTTGGCGGGTGCGTCCTTCGAGTGCGGGTGGGCGCAGGCCCGATCCAGGCTTGAACGGGTTCAGAGCTGGGTCCATATGGAGAACTATAGCAATTTATGGTCAAGCGCCCATAAACATCAATAGATACCCATAGATTGCTGACCCCGATTGGGCAGGCCTCATCACTGCCGGGCTCGACAGCCGAACGCAAATAGCATTTGCTGCACTTATCGCGATCAGGTGTTGACACTGGTTGCTGCCGTGTGTGTCGCTTATTGCGAGCAGCCGGGGGCGGCTGCTGCACGAACGGCAGGAGAATGCAATGGCGGTGTTGGTCAATACATCCCGCACAGTCGGTCCCGACATGAGCGAGGCAGACAAGGCCCGCTACACCGTGGGAATCTGGCCGTTCCATCGCAGCCAGACGATCGCCGACATCGAGTCGTACGCGGACATCATCATCGGTGTCACGAGCGGAGTAATCACGGTCGACAAGGCCGTCTCGAAAGTCGTACCGTCGACCGCTGACTCGAACCGGTGGGAAGTCCTCACCGAGGAGGACGCCACCCTCGACGAGCGGGCCCAAGGTCTCTTGGGGCAGCGTCTGTCACCGGACTTCGCGTGGAAGCCCGGACAGGGCTGGCCGGTCAAGCTCTTCGATACCGACTCGATTCTCGAAGCCCACCGGGCGGGACCTCCGGAGGTCAGCCTCGGGGGATACAGGTTGAGCGTCGACGCCGACGGTATCGCGCATCTGCACATGCCTCGTGGTGGCGACGTCCATATCCACGCAGGTGCGTGATGGCAAAGTGTGCGAGGTGACAGTTGCGCGGCGATCACCGGTCCAACGAATGGTTTTCGAAGTCGACGACACCGATCCGATCCACATGCGGTGTGTGGGGGTTTACGCGGAAGACGTCGCGCGCGAGCGAGCGGCGGAGATGAACTGCGCAAGACCTGCTGACAGTGGACGTGGGCTGAGGTTCGTCGTATCGGACGCACTACCGCTCGTTGCAGTCGGCGGGTTCGAGTTGACCGTCAACGACGGACACGCTCATCTCTACCCACCACCGCACACGACCGTCATTGTCCACTCGCACAGCTGAGCAGCATTGTGCAAGAAGAATTTACATGATTTATGGTGGCAGTCCGGCAACGTTTGAGTCCGCTATGGAGGTCTTCGAATTCCTCGACGGTGCGCCGTCGACCCGCCTACCCCCGAGGGGTGAGGCGTCGCGGATCATTCGAGCAGATGCCCGCAGCAGTGTCTGCGACACGCTCGCTCGTACGTCCAGTCCTCGCACGGTGGCCGGGTGCATGATCGGACGATGGCGACCGTCCTCGACAGTGCCGGCCTGGACCGGCTCACTGCTGCAGTCCTGGCGTTGAACCCGCGGTCACGTGAGCGGCGCTGGGTCAGCCTGAGCTTGGCGATCGTCGACGCAGTCTGCGTGCCATTTTCGAGCTGGACTGACTACGTTCGGTGATCAAGATGGTGGGCGTTGCGGCGTCATTTGCGCTCGTCTGTTTCGACTTGCTGATCAGCGTGGCTGGTCTTTCTGGCCCGCCTCTGTGCGCTGACCTGGTCATCTTTGACCCGCATGATTCTCTCGGCTTGTTCTAGCGTCAGAACATCCCATTCGATACGTTCCCAGATTGATCGATGCCAATCGGGGGTGGGCTCGTCCCAGCTCTTCGTTCCGGGCGAATACATCCGGTACGAACCCAAGTTGTGATCCAGGTCCATCCGGACCAAGAACGTGTTGTGGTCATGGTGGAAGGCGGTCTTCGCCGCGTCTGGGTGATAGTCGTACGCCAGGTAGTCGAACGAAGGATCAACCATGTGAATTTCCTCTTCCGATTCAAGTCGGGATGTAGAAGGGTTGGCCGTGGGGTTCCGCTTGGCAGATTTGATCTCTCGCCGCCACTCCCGCGATGGTCTCGATGTCCCCCTTGAGGGAGTTCGCACCCCATGCACGTTCCAGATCGTCGAGGTCGACGCTACCTTCCACGTATCATCCGGCGACTGGGGCAGGCTCTGCCCATTCTGGTCGTCGTGCCGTGCTCGTCGGTGATCTCACCGATCAGTTCTTCAGCCCGTTGGTTAAAGTACGGCAACCTAATCACCAGAGAGAACTCAACATCGATGGCAGAAAAGAAGCAGAACAAGCGCAGATGGATTGTCGGCGCAGCATTGCTCGTGATCCTCTTGATCCTGGGCTTAGCTGGGAGCTGCATGGTCTCAGAGCGAACCGCCCTCGGATGGAAGGACGATGACTACCTTTTCCGTCAGTGGGTCGGGGAGATCGTCTCGATAGAGATCAATTCCTTCGCCGGCGACAGCGTCGTCGTCGTGTCCGTGGCCATGAAAAAGTACCCACTGGTGGCCAGGTCGAGGTCCCCACTGGTGGCCAACTGAAAGTCCCCACCCCGTGTTCGTCGTGTCGATCAGGAACTTCTGGCCCGAGCGGTGACGGTGAAGGTGCCAACCACACCGCACCGCCCGGGGAGTTCCATTGAAGTCTGCGAAGGAACGCATGGACATCATTTCCGCTTACCGCGAAGTCGGGTCGTACCGAGGAGCCGCCGAACTCGTCGGCACCACCCACAAGACCGTCAAACGCACCATCGACAAGTTCGAAGCCGATCAGGCCGGCCAATCACCACCGCAGCGGGCCGAGCGTGAACGCAACTACGCCGCCGTCACCGACCTGGTAGCCGAACGGGTCGACAAATCTCAGGGCAGAATCTCGGCGAAACGGATCCTGCCGATCGCCCGCAAGGCCGGCTACACCGGTTCGGACCGCAACTTCCGCCGCCTGGTGGCCGAGGAGAAGCAACGCTGGCGCACCGACCATCACCGCGGCCGCCGGCCCGCGGTGTGGGCACCGGGTGACTACCTGATCATCGACTGGGCCACCGTGGGCGGTCTGCACCTGTTCTGCGCTGTCATGGCGTACTCGCGGTGGCGGTTCGCTGCATTCGGCACCGACGAGAAGGCCACCACCACAATGGTATTGATCGCCGAAGCACTCGCCACTGTTGGAGGTGTCCCGCGCAAAGTCCTCGCCGACCGCATGGCATGCCTCAAAGGCGGAGTCGTCGCGAACGTCGTCATCCCCACCCCGGACTACGTCCGCTTCGCTGCTCATTACGGGTTCGCGCCGGACTTCTGCCACGCGAACGACCCACAATCGAAAGGAGTGGTGGAAAACCTCGTCGGCTACGCCCAACGCGATCTCGCTGTCCCGTTGCTCACCGAAGCAGCCGTCGCCGGCACCACCGTCGACGTCCATACCGCCAACGTCGCCGCGAAACTCTGGTGCACGGAAGTCAACGCCCGCATCCATTCGGAGATATGCGCGGTCCCGAACGACAGACTCGACCAAGAGCGAGAGCTGTTGTCGCTCTTGCCATCGCTACGACTGGAGATCGGTCCACCACCGGTCACCCGTAAAGTCGACCGCCTGTCCTGCGTGCGGTTCGCGTCCGCGCGCTACTCGGTGCCCGTCCGGTTGATCGGCGCGACGGTCACCCTCGTCCAGACCGAGGGACGGTTGGTGGTCGTCGAGCCGGCCACCGGTGAGGTCGTCGCCGAACACGACCTGGGTCAGCCGGGCACCGCTTCGGTAGTCGACGCCCACTACGGCGGTGCCCGACCCGCGCCCCATCGCGGTCCCAGGCCAAGAACCACTGTCGAGCAACAGTTCTGCGCACTCGGACCCGAAGCAGAAGCAATCCTTGTCGGTGCCGCCGCGATCGGCAACACCAGACTCGGATCCGAACTCGAAATCCTGCTGGCACTCGGTGCGGCGCACGGCACCGCGCAGTTGGTGGCAGCGTTGACCCGGGCGGTGGCCTTCCGCCGATTTCGGGCCGCCGATGTTCGATCGATCCTCGCTGCCGGTGCCGGAGCGCCGCAGCCCAGGCCTGCCGGGGACGCGTTGATCCTGGACCTACCGACCGCACCGACACGCTCACTCGATGCCTACGCCATCCGGCCGCCTGCCGCCGATACGCAGGTGCCGTCATGACCGACACCACCACCACAGTGGCGAAGCCTCCGAAGACTGCTGCACCCCAGCATGTTCCCGATCTCGCAGCCGATCTCGACGCCGGACTGCGGCGCCTGAAACTGGCTGCGATCCGCCGGACCGCACCGGAGGTGCTGATCACCGCGAAAACACAACGCTGGACCCCGGAAGAAGTGCTGCGGACGCTGATCGAGTCCGAACTCGCAGCACGCGATGCCTCCAACATCGTCAACCGACTCAAAGCAGCGGCGTTCCCGGTGACCAAAACGTTGGAGTCCTTCGACGTCGCCGCGTCGTCGATCCAACCGAAAGTGTTCGACTACCTCTCCAGCCTGGAATGGGTTCGGACACAGTCGAACCTGGCGATGATCGGACCCGCCGGGACAGGCAAATCGCACACCTTGATCGGACTCGGAGTCGCCGCCGTCCACGCCGGCCACAAGGTCCGCTACTTCACCGCCGCTGACCTCGTCGAAACCCTGTATCGCGGCTTGGCCGACAACACCGTCGGCAAGATCATCGAATCACTGCTGCGAGTCGACCTGATCATCATCGACGAAATGGGCTTCGCCCCGCTCGACGACACCGGCACCCAGTTGCTGTTCCGTCTCGTCGCCGGTGCCTACGAACGCCGCTCGTTGGCGATCGGATCGCACTGGCCGTTCGAGCAGTGGGGACGATTCCTGCCCGAGCACACCACCGCCGCCTCGATCCTCGACCGGCTTCTCCACCACGCCACCATCGTCGTCACCGACGGCGAGTCCTACCGCATGAAAGACGCACAACACCGAAAGGACCGCCCCTGACAAACCGGAAACATCAACACGGACCGGGGACTTTCACCTGGCCACCAGCGGGGACATCAACTTGGCCATTGACACCTCATTCGCACCTGGTTCTTCGCGGACCGCCGAACCTGTGGGGATAACTGTCACCACGGGGCGCTACCGCCGTTTGAACAGGGGAGCTGACGTGTGTGGTCCCGGGACATGTGTGACACAACGTCACCAGGACATGGTTAACGCTCTCGAGTCGCGGCAAGAACGGCGTTCGAGCACTCCCGCAGCCGTGAGTATCAATTGAACCGGTGACCCGGTCGACAGCCCACCGGGAATGCGGCGATGCCGCAAGATGCGGGCTGGTCTGAAGCAAGTCCACCGCGCGTTGCGATCAGTGCGCCCGGGCACTTGATCGAGCTAAGCTGACCTGCTTGGATAAGGTAGCGCCGGCCACGAGGGGGATGAGCGCCACGACCGCCGCAGCCAAGAACCCCATGCTGAAGTTTGAAGCTTGGGGCAGGGGATCGGTTGCGCTGGTTCCGAACCCAATGATTGCGGCGTAGACGGCAGTGCCCACGGCCCCTGACGCCAGGGAAATGCTGACGTATAGCGACGCGGTTCCGGCCGCCGATTCGCGAGGCGCTTGCGATGCAATCACGGAAACGGCAACGGTGAGCAGCGCCGAAAAGGCGAGACCGTACAGGAATATACTGACGGCAGTACCGAGAATTGATGTGTGGAAAAAATACAGCGAGATACATGACAGGCAGAGCAGAAGTCCGCTGCCGAAAAGTAGATACTTCGGTGAGGCGTGTCCGAGTGCCCGGGGCATGAATCGGCCCGCGATAATCCCGCTCACGGTCATTGGTGCAAAAAGCAGTCCAGCCATCAGCGGTGAAAGTCCAAACCCGTATCCCCCTGCTGCCGGGGTCTGGGCCCACCCCATCACGAAGTTCAGTACCAGAATACCGACAACGCCCAGCGCCACGAAAACACCATATGCGGGAAGCACTTTCGAACTCAAAACAAGCGAGGTATCAACAAGTGGATGCGGGTTACGTGATTCCCAGTAGAGCCCCAAGGTGATACCGATGATTCCTGCGATCGTGAACACGAGTGTCGGTGTCGATGTCAGGCCCCATGTAGTGCTTTGACTGACACCCAGGCACACGCTTGTCAGTGAGATTCCTATGACGAGGAGACCGACGATATTGAGGTTCTTTTTATGCCCCAGTCGTTGGCTGGCAGTATCCGAGTCCGAGCCCCAGCGGTACATCGCAAAGAGTCCTGCCAGCGTAAGTAGACCTCCTACCCAAAAAGTCATGCGCCAGGAAGCCCCAAGGGCTATGAGGGCACCACCCAG
The DNA here is from genome assembly GCF_033142325.1 of Rhodococcus sp. IEGM 1370. Classification (NCBI taxonomy): domain Bacteria; kingdom Bacillati; phylum Actinomycetota; class Actinomycetes; order Mycobacteriales; family Nocardiaceae; genus Rhodococcus; species Rhodococcus sp. IEGM 1370. The sequence continues at coordinate 23,369 of NZ_JAWLRY010000030.1, forward strand.
GCCAAACCCGATGGTGATGCCGACGGCTTGCCCGCCCGCAATCACTCCCACTGCGCGATTTCGATCGATAGGCGACAACCGGTCGTTCATTATCGCGATGAATAGTGCCTGCGCAGCTACAACTCCGGTCAACGCTCGCCCAATCAGCAGGAACGAAAACGACGTTGCCAGGGCGGATACTGCATATCCTGCGACGATAACCCCGGCGCAGCTCAAAATGACTCGTCGGTGCCCGAACACGTCACCGGTCTTTGCTAGCAGAGCTGTGGAGATTGCACCCATCAGCAAGGTCGACAGTAGTGTCCACGACACTTGAGAAGGTGTGAGGTTGAGGTCCGCGCTCATTGACGCATAAAGCGGAATAGCCATCAAGGCGCCCACCTCGCCTAGTAATTGCAGCACCGAGAACGTAAAGGCCATGTAGAGACCCGCGCGCTTCCAGTCGAGGAGTTGTGACGACGAGGCAGATTGTCTTGCGTGAGAGGGTGTCGTCTCTGAAGTCGGTTTCATGACTGTGACTTTCTGGCTTGGCCTGCCCGGCACGCCATGGGCAGAGCTTGTTCGAGGCTGAGGGGCGTGGGCGGCGGCGAACGAACAGCGAGGCACTCCGTTCGGATGCAGTGACCCGAGAGGCAAGACGGGAGAATCAATCGAGCACGAGAATCGCGATAGCGCGAGATCGACAGGCAGCGAATGGAGTTGGTACTCATCGAAGTAGGTTGAGCCGTGTCGGTCGTCACATACACTACCCAGTGGAGCTCGTCACCGCAAGACTGGACACGGATCTAGTTTTTTTGGTCTTAAAACTAGACGCATGTTTACTTATGCACGTAGGATCCACAATCGGTGACGAGCCGGTACATAGTTACGTCAAACGCGACGACACGGCGCCCTCACGACTCGTGGGGAATGACGTCAATTTGCCATCGGTCTGCACCACCGTTACTGGAATTCGATTAACGATCACTCGAAGGAAGAGCATGACCATCACATATAACTTTACCGACAAAGTCGTCCTGATCACTGGCGGTGGGTCCGGGATCGGCCTGGAAACAGCCCGCGCATTCGGGCTGGCGGGAGCACGAGTGGCGGTAGCCGATATCTCTGCCGACAACGGCAACAAGGCGGTCGCCGACATTCGAGCCGCCGGTGGCATCGCCGACTATTTCCGAGTCGACGTCGGCGATGATGACAGTGTGAGGTCGATGGTTGATGCCGTGGTCAGCGTCTTCGGCGGACTCGACATTGCCCACAACAACGCTGGAATCGAAGGACGGAACGTTCCATTGTGCGATGTGCCTTCAGACAACTGGCGAAGGGTGATCGACGTGGATCTGTCATCGGTCTTCTATTGCTTGAAAGCAGAGATCCCAGCCATGATTGCTCGCGGAGGGGGTGTCATCGTGAATACAGCCTCAGCATCGGGCCTCATAGGCGGTTACAATCTATCCGCCTATACGGCAGCTAAGCATGGAGTCGTCGGACTTACCAAGGCAGCTGCGATGGATTACGGAAGCCAGAATATTCGTATTAATGCACTGTGCCCCGGACCCATAGATACTCCATTTATTGACGACCTCCCCAGCAATTTCCGCGAACGCCTCGTTTTCGCTACGCCTCTAGGCCGCCTCGGATCGGCGAAGGAACTCGCCCAAGCAGTGATGTGGTTGTGTTCCGAGGGTTCAACATACGTCACGGGCCATGCCCTGGCGGTCGACGGTGGCACGGTTCTGGGGGGCACCGGAACGCGCTTCGACGATCTGATCTGAGTCGAACTGAGCGCACTTGAACCGTACGTGCCCGCTGGTATCAGCGAGGCGCGACGGTTACAGGCCCCAAAACCTGTACGAACCTTGCTCATGTGCGTTTTGCGCAAAGTACCCGAGCGGGTGCGGGAAGGTGCAATCAAGCGCGCCAATGTGTCTATCGCAACGGCGAGTATACAGATCTGCATTTCTATGCTGGTGTCAATGCGGCGGCTAGTGAGACGCGTTGATGTACGCGTCAATTCTGTCGCGTCCTCAGAGGAATGACAACGGCGTGAACGAGCATCAACATCATATCGCCGTAGGTCAGTCGTTGGAGAGCGTAGGAATCTGCGATACCTATAACCCCGGTGAATCTCATGCTGTCACTCAGGGGCTAACACCTGGGAAGACTACAATCACGCTCCGATCAGACCGTTGGGGTCAATGACGAATTTCTGAGCGACGCCACTATCGAACTCCGCATATCCTCGGGGTGCTTCATCGAGGGAAATGACCGATGCGTTGACCGCACGGGCGATGTGGACTCGGTCTCGAAGGATCGCGTTCATGAGTTCGCGGTGATAGCTCATCACCGGACATTGCCCGGTTGCGAACGACAAGGACTTCGCCCACCCAGTGCCGAGGCTCAATGACAGTGACCCATGTTTTGCGGCGTCGTCCGATGCTCCGGGGTCTCCGGTGACGTACAGCCCGGGGATACCGATACCGCCGCCAGCAGTAGTGATATCCATCAGCGAGTTCAAGACTGCAGCGGGTTTCTCGGTACCTGCTTCTCCGCCGTGTCCGCGTGCTTCGAAGCCTACGGCGTCGATGGCCGCATCGACTTCGGGTACACCCAGGATGTGCTCGATCTGCTGCTGCGGTGATCCTTCCGCCACATTCACGGTCTCGCACCCGAAGCTTCGGGCTTGGGACAGGCGGTCCTCGTTGAGGTCTCCCACGATGACAGCCGATGCGCCGAGCAGTTGCGCGCTCACGGCCGCAGCCAGCCCTACGGGGCCTGCTCCTGCCACGTACACCGTTGATCCGGCCCGCACCCCAGCGGTGACGGCACCGTGATATCCGGTGGGGAAGATGTCCGACAGCATGGTCAGATCTAAGATCTTCTCGAGTGCCTGGTCTTTGTCCGGAAACTTCAGCAGATTGAAGTCCGCGTAGGGCGCCATCACGTACTCCGCTTGTCCTCCTACCCATCCACCCATGTCGACGTAGCCGAATGCAGAACCCGGGCGATCGGGATTGACGTTGAGGCAGATACCGGTTTTACGTTCTTTGCAGTTGCGGCACCGACCGCACGCGATGTTGAACGGTACCGAGCACAGGTCGCCGACCTTGATGAACTCGACATCGCGGCCCACTTCGATGACCTCACCGGTGATTTCGTGGCCGAGGACAAGCCCTTCGGGTGCGGTGGTGCGGCCTCGAACCATGTGTTGGTCGCTTCCGCAGATGTTGGTAGCCACCACCTTGAGGATGACTCCGTGCTCACATTTACGGCCGATGTTGCCGGGATTGACCCCGGGGCCGTCGTGAAGTTCGAGTTTCGGGAAGTCGATCTGTCGCACCTCTACCTTCCCGTTGCCGACATAGGTGACTGCGCGGTTCGTGCTCATCTAGCGAAACTCCTTGGGTTGTGTGCGCTGTACGAACTAGAGGTCGAGCACGAGTCGACGCGAGCACGGCCGAGAGACGCAGATGAACATGGACTCCTGCGCGTCTTTCTCATCCTGTGTCAACAAAGAATCTCGGTGATCGGCCTGGCCTTCGAGTATCGGGGTCTCGCAGCTCCCGCAGGTTCCTTCCCGGCACGATGACAGCACGCTGATGCCGGCTTCCTCGACGACGTCGAGTACGGAGCGGTCCGGAGGAACGGTCAGTGTCATGCCCGACTGAGCCAGCTCGATCTCGAAACTGGTGCCGGCCGGGTCCGGTGTGAACGCTGCGCCACGGAACCGTTCCATGTTGACCGATCCCGAAGGCCAAGACTGGCAGTAGGTTTCGATGGCATCCAGTAGCGGAGCGGGGCCGCAGGTGTAAATTGCACGGTCTGGGTTGTGCGATCCCAGGACAGAGGGCAGGTCCAGGTGCCCGAACTCGTCTTGAGGGCGCACATGCACCGATGGTCGGTATGTGTTCTCGAGCTCGTCCACGTAGGCCATCGAGTGCCGCGTGCGGCCGCCGTAGAGCAGCTCGAAGGGTTTGCCGCGCTGGTGGGCCGCCGCGATCATCGGTATCAGCGGGGTTATTCCGATTCCTCCGGCGATGAAGAGGTACTCGTCGGCATCTTGTAGTTCGAAGTTGTTTCGCGGACCTACGACTTCGAGTCGGTCGCCGACCTGCAAACTTTCGTGTACTGCTAGTGAGCCACCGCGGCTTTCGGGTTCTCTGAGGACGGCAACGGTGTAAGCAGATCGATCACTGGGGTCACCGCACAAAGAGTATTGACGCACGATTCCCGGTGCGACCGCAAGATCGAGGTGTGCTCCCGGCGCCCAGGCGGGAAGCTCTTCGTTCTGTGGGTGTCGAAGTGTCAGCTGCACAACAGAATCGGCTACCGTGGTGCGCTCGGACAAGGAGAGATCCATGGTGTGCTCTGAGTGAGTCGACTGTGTCGAGTCTGCGTACGTCGTGTGCATCTGAAGTCCTTCGGGGCGTTGCTAGCGGTCGGTGCTGTCGGATGAATCCCATGTCGCCGTGAGACTGCGGCGAATCGGGAGCATGATCATCGGCAGGAAGTCTTGGGTAGCGTCCGGAGCGATTCGCAGGCTGGGCAGACGCTCGAGTAGCACTCTGATACCTGCGGTGCCTTGTGTGCGTCCCAGGGGCTGGCCCAGACAGGTGTGACGACCTTTGGTGAACGCGAAATGGTCTGTGGGCTCGTCGCGGTGGATATTCCACTGTTTGGGGTCGGGGTAGTGGTCGGGGTCGTTGTTGGCGCTGGCCAAGGCCACCCAGACCATGTCGCCGGCAGGGATTGTCACCCCGGATAGTTCGACGTCCTGGGTGGCTTGGCGTGAGGCGAACGGCGCCGAGGGGCGGCGGCGCAATGTTTCCTCGAACACGGTTGGCCACAGCGCGGGATCGTCTTGCACTTCTGCGAGTTGCTCTTCGTTGCGGGAGAGGAAAATGAGCGCATTCGCCATCCCTTGCGCTGTGGTGTCGGTTCCAGCTGCCGAGAACTCGCACAAGTGCAAGGCGACGCGTTCGTCGGAGAGGGCTGGTTCACCGTCTCGGTTCTTCGCGGAAGCCATCACGGATATGAGGTCGGTCTCGGTGCTCTCTCGGCGCTCACGCACGATCTCCCGAAGCCTGTTCTGCGCTGCGGTGTACCGAGTCCACACCTCCGTTCGGCGCGGTTCCTCCATCGGCTCACGCCCACTCGCTAGTACCGCGAAATGGTCGTCACGCAGCTGACGCATCATCGGTTCGAGTTCTGCGGGCAGCTTCATCAAGGCCATCAGGGTCTGGGTGGTGAGCTCGAGGCAGTACTCCTCCATCAGCTCGGCGGTTCCACGGTCGGCGAAGCTGTCGATGATGCGATGGGCTCGTTCGACGATTTCGGGTTCGAGTGCGTCGATGACGGGCTTGAGAAATCCGCGCTGTGCGATTCGCCGCATCTCGGTATGAATAGGTGGGTCCATGCTGATGGAGATGTGGGACATCAAGTGCGAGGTAACGGACGAGGTGAACTCCTCGGGTACGGGAATACTGCCTCCGTTCCCTTTGCACGAGAATGCCTTCCAGTCCATCAGGACCTTCTCCACATCGTCGCGTCCGGTGACGACCCAAGTGCCGAGTAGATCGTGCCAAAAAATGGGTTCCTCGGTTCGTGTCCGCTCGAACATCGACGCGGGGTCGAGCAGTGCAGCTGGGCTCAGTGGGTCGAACTCCGGCGGTACCGGGGGGCGTGCTGCGAATGTGTCGGTCATCGTGGATCCAATTCAGAGGGCGGTGGCCGTGGCCATGGTGGACAACCGCTGGAAGCGCGCGAGGTTGTCGCCTTCCTCCATGACTCCAGCGGTCAGACAGACGAAGGTGAGATTTCGTTCCGGATCGACCCAGAACAGGGTCGATCCGGCGCCGTAGTTTCCGTGGGTCCGCGGGCTGGCTGCGGCACCGAAGAACGTGGGGTACACGCCTTCACCGCGCAGCGCGAAACCAAGTCCGAAGTTCCCCGGAGGCACGTCCCAGCCGCGGGCTTGGCACAGCATTGCGTACAAGTCGTTCGGAGCGGTTCCGGTCTGCAGGGTGGTCGCGAGATCGAGGATTCCGGGGGAGAGGATGCGGACGCCGTCGAGTTCACCTCCGCGCCGTATCATCTCGGCGAATCGGAGCACGTCACCTGCAGTGGAAACTGCACCGACCCAGGGCATTTCAGTGCCTTCGACGACAATGTCCTGCATGATTTCGATGTCGGACGACTTCAGCCAGCCACCGGGTGGGAAGTATGCCTTGATCGGCACCATCCGGTCGGTCCAGGCTTTGGGCGCTCCCAGCGCAGTGCTGTGCATCTTCAGCGGTTCGAAAAGCTCTTTGGTGAGCAATTCGGAGTAACTGCTGTAGCCGCTGACTCGCCTCACTACCTCGCCGAGGAGAGCGTGATTGAGAGTCGGTGAGTAGTTGAACGTTCCGCCGGGTTCGCCGACGACGTCGAGTTGGCAGATGGCGTCGATGGTCGCCTCGAGGTTGCCGAGTTCGGAGTACGGCAACGGTGTGGGTGTGACGACGAGTCCCGCACGGTGGGTAAGCAAATGGCCGATATTGACGCGATCTTTCTTCGCAGCACGGAAAGGATCGCGGCCGACGAATTCGGGGATGACATCGACGACGCGCGTGGTCAGGTCCAACTGGCCGCGGTCGATGGCCTGAAGCACCAGAATGTTGGTGAATGCCTTGGTCATGGAGAAGATCCAGAAGACGTCGTCGAGGCTGGAGGTGCGGCCCGAGCTGCGATCGGCGAAACCGATAGCCTCATGGAGGCCGATCTCACCGTGTCGCGCGACCGCGATGACAGCGCCGTCGTAGTTGCCTGCTTCGATGTCGTTCGTGATGGAACGGCGAAGCCGGTCGAGGGCAGCCTGATCGAGTGAAGCTGGAGTGGTGCTCATGAAGATTCCTTATGTCTCGGGGTCGGCCTGACTTACATGTAGAGGCCGCCGGAGGGCGACAACGTCTGTCCTGTGTAGAACTTGCTGTCGTCGCAGGCGAGGAACAGCATGGTGGCCGCCAAGTCTTCGGGTGTGGCCAAGTGAGAGATCAGTTGGATTCCGGCGATGGAGTCGACGATCTCGTCGGGCTGTGCGCGTAGGAGCGGTGTGTCGACAGCCCCGGGGCACACGGCGTTGACGCGGATGTCGTACGGAGCCAATTCACCTGCGGCAGCGCGTGTCATGCCCAGCACCCCGGCCTTCGAAGCGGGGTAGTAGAGAGGCATGGGCGTACCGACCAACGCCGACACACTGGAGATGTTGACGATGGAGCCGCCGCCGGAGCGTTTGAGCAGTGGCGCTGCTTCGCGGATGGTGTAGAACGGGCCTTTGAGGTTGACCGCCAGGACGCGGTCGAAGTGCTCGTCGGTGACGCCGGAGAGGAAGTCCGGATGGTATGCCTCGCCGCGTTTGCCTGCCGCGAAGGCTTCTACGTTGATATCGACCAGCCGTTGGTTCTCCTCGCGCGTCGGTGCGTTGATGCCGGCAGCATTCACCAGCACGTGCAGTGCGCCATAGCGGCTTTCGACGTGGGCGAATGCCTCGCGGACCGCTGCACTGTCCGAGACGTCCAGCGCGATGCTTTCACCGTTGTCGATGCCCGCCAGGACTTCCTTGACGTTCCCTTCCGAGATGTCGGCTCCGATGACTGTTGCGCCGTTCTCCGCGAACAGCCGGGCGGTTGCTGCGCCGATGCCGGACCCTGCTCCGGTAATGAAGGCAACTTTTCCTGCGAGTTTCATCGAGTGGGCTCCTCGGTGGTGGTTTGAAAGGCCGATGTAAGTGGCGTAGGCCACAACTGTATCAAAAAATAGACTCGTGTCTAGTTTTTTCAATTTTTTGGCACATTTCCGGCGAACGCTCCGCAGGCGGGGCCGATACTATGAACGCCGTGAGGACCGCCGAGAACGAGAGATCCGCTGCACCGCCGCCCGCACCCAAAGCAGGCAAGAAAGGGGCGACGCGCGCACGGATCATCGAGCGCGCGATTCCCCTGTTTTCCGAGTTCGGTTACGACAAGATCACCATGGAGTCGATCGCCAAAGCGGCCGGGATCAGCCGCGCCAACATCTACCTGCATTTCAGTGCGAAGGCAGAGCTGGTCGCTGCGATGCTCGAACAGCTCAGCCCTGCTGTCGTCGCCAGCTACGCCGAGCTCGACCGGCTCGATCCATCCGATGTTGTCGGCGTTCGTCGTTGGGTCGAGACCAACTCTAGATTGTGGATCGAACGCCGCCATCAACTTGAAACTCTCGAACACGCCCTGGCGGTCGAACCCCTCGTGTCCGATCGGTGGTACCGGACACTGTCAGATGCGGCCGATGCGATGTCTCGGTTTCTCGATCGCCACAGCGATGGCTCTCACCGGCGCCGCGTAGCGAAAATGGCTGTTCTGACCATGATGATGGGCTTCGAACGGACTCTGTATTTCACGTATGTCCGCAACTGCGGAGCCGATGAATCCGACACCATCGACGCTCTGGCCGCACAATGGACGGCGGTTCTCACCGGTGCCACACTAGCGCGGCCCTCCCGTTCGGCCGGGGTTCTGTTCAGCGCACAATGACGGGATCCAAATCCGTTCCGCTGGGGTAGTTTCCACCGAACACAGCCGAACCCGGTTCGGTCAGAACCGCTGACCATCGCCGCTCGGATGAGCTGCCGGTGGTAGAAGCAGCATCATCCATAGGAGTCAGTCGAGCCAGCACGAGACGGTGGTTTCGCTTCGGCCAGTGCGCCGGATCGACGATTGTCAGGACCGGATCGCCGGAGTTGTGTTCGATACCAGGATCAGCAATCAGGACATCGAGCATTCCCCCGTGTCCTGCAATGCGCACGATGCCGCAAAATGCGAGCTCACTGTGCCGATCGGCTGTGCGATCGGCACCGGGGAAGGTGAAATAGCTACCGTCTCCGAGGTAAGCACCGTCGAATGTTGCGTGCGCCCCGTCCGGGAGACCTGAGATGTAGCGAATGAAGCTTCGCCGGATTCCCCAGGTCAGTCCGACCTGGGGTAGAGGTAGATCGTGCGGGTCCGGACTCATGGAATGTTGAGAGTCAGGACGGCCGGGCCACCTGCTCCTGCGACTCGCGAGACGCAGGAGCACAGCTTGCGGCAGGTGTTCTTCTGGTCTTCACTGAAGAAGACGTCGCGATGGTCCACTGCACCCTGGACGTCGAGTATGTCGACCTGGCACAATCCGCACTCGCCTTTTCTGCAGTCGAACATCATGTCGGCTCCGGCGCGTTCGAGCGCGTCGAGCAGCGAATCGCCTGTGCCGACCGTGGTTTCGATACCGAGTCGCGGTATCGACACTGTGAACTCTTGCGCCTCGAACCAGCCGCTGTTGCCGAACGTCTCGTATCGCAGGTTCGGTAGCGGTAGGCCCCGGTCGAGCCATGTTCGCCGCACTGCGTCCATCAGCCGGATCGGCCCGCACATGTACAGCTCCACCGCATGATCGATATCGGCCACCACGGCCGAGACGTCGAGTCCGGTTCCTTCGTCGTCGACATGCAGAACGAGTCTGTTTCCGTGTGCTGCAGCAAGTTCGGGGAGGAACGCCATAGCTGCCCGGCTGCGACCGACGTAGTGGAACCGGTAATCCGCGCCGACTCTGCGGAGGGCTGCGGCCATTGCGGCCATAGCGGTGATACCGATTCCGCCGGCGAGCAGCACGTACCGCGGGGCGCCGATGCGGAGAGGAAAGTTCTGCAGAGGTGCGGTCACGGACAGTTCGTCGCCGGGCACGAGGGTGTGCATGAACCGTGACCCCCCGCGTGAGGTCGGAGACAAGTGCACTCCCAACGTCACGCTCTTACCGTCATTTGCTCCCGAGACGATCGAGTAGGAGCGGACCTCTCCGGTGTCGATCTCGACGTCGACGTGAGAGCCAGGTGTGACGCGGTGCGCCTGTTCGGTTCCGATGACGATCTTCGCGATGCGTTCGGCAGCGGGCTCGACGGACAGTATTGTGCCGCGTTGCCAGGTGATCTTGTTGTCGGTCATATCATTTCACCGCCCCGGCAGCAAACGCATCGAGATTGGCGGTGTGTGCGCGTTCGGTTTCGATCATTCGCTGGATGATGCGGCGAACCCACATCCCGCCGGCGTCGATGTTCAGGTTGTAGAACTCGTGATCGGGGTTGGCCTCGATGGCAATCTGCTGTGCGGTGAGCATTGCCTCGTCCTCCCCGAAGACCCCGTGGACGCCGTCTCGTAGCTGTGTGGTGATCGTCTGGCTCTCGAGACGATAGTTGCGCATGAAGGCCCAGAAATACAGGGCCGTCTTCTCGCTGACGGGTGTGATGGTGTTCATCACGAAGCCGTTCACCCCCTGGCTTCGATCTCCCTCGGGCGCTCCGGTGCCGGCCTTTGCGACACCGACGTCGATGCGGATCGTCCCTGGAGCTTGGAACTCGATGATCTGCCAGCGGTCGACCTTGCCGACGAAGTCCGGGAACTTGTCACGCATGTTCTTGAGCCAGAACGGTGGAGCGTCGATGTTGTGCATCCAACGTGTGACGGTGACCGTTCGTTCGTCGTGGGTGACCTCGAAGTCGGATTCGCTGAGTTCGTCTTGGCCGATCGTGGACGAATGGACGAACTCTTCGTGGGTGAGGTCCATGAGATTGTCCAGTACCAGTTGCCAGTTGGCGTTCACGTCGATGGTGCGTCCATCTCCGGCCCAGTCTGCTGAGTCCATCTGGAACATGTCGGGAATCAGACCCGGATCGGCGAGGGTGGGGTCTCCCGGCCAGACCCAGACGTAGCGGTAGCGCTGTTCGACCGGAAACGACGAGACCATGGCGGAGGGATTGATGGTGTCCTGAGCGGGCATGCTCGTGCATCGTCCGGCAGAGTTGTACCGCAGTCCGTGATAGGGGCACTGGATTTCGTCGGCCCCGACGCGAGTCCCTTTCGAGAGTGGGGCGAGCCGATGCCAGCACGCATCGGCCAGCGCGACCGGCCTCCCGTCCGCCGTGCGATAGAGAGCCATGGGTTTTCCTGCGATCGTGCGTGAGATCAACCCCGTGGGGGTCAATTCGTAATCCCAGGCAGCGACGTACCAGGCATTGAGGGGGTAGGCCATGTTCTTGGCGGTCGCCCCGCCCGGTCCGAGATCGGTCATCGAAAGTCCTCGTCGTGTTGCGGTCCGAAATAACTACCAAGATAGTCATTGAGTGATGTGACGCACACACTATCTACGGATATAGTGTTTCGCAAGACGCCGCCGGACGATCGGGGAAACATGAGTCTTCGTTACGCATTACTGGCCCTGCTCACCGCGGGCCCTGTGACCGGTTATGACGCAGCGAAGAGATTCGGCGGCTCCGTCGGACACGTCTGGCACGCACCGGATTCACAGATCTATCCGGAACTACGACGTATGCAGACCGACGGGTTGATCGAAGGTGAGCAGGTCCGCTGGGGCCCGCGCAGCACCAAGACGCGGTACCACATCACCGCATCCGGGGTACAGGACTTCCGGCGCTGGATGTGCACGCCCCTCGACCACGCGCCGGAACGCGACGCACACCACATGCAGGCTGCGTATCTGGAATGGGCGGACCCAGACGCGGCGCGATTGATCCTGCGTACGCATATTTCGTATTACACCGAGCAGGTCGCTCTGCTTACCACCGTCCGAGATGGGATACGGTCTCGGACCGATCCCGCGATTCGGCGTCGGCTCGAGGCTCGCCCCGAGTCGGAGCACGAGAGAATCATTGCCTACAAGGCGTACAGCTATTCGGGGATGATCGCACGTGGCAAGTCCGAGATCGACTGGGCGATTGCCGGACTCGAGCTGATCGACCAGCTCAATCCTGTGACACCCCTCGACGACACCTCTTTCCAACCGGCACTAGGTTGATCGCCCGCGAGCGGAAAGGTCGAGAGTTCCCGCCCGAGGCGGGTACCTACTGCAACGCAATGTATTTGGTGTCGAGATACTCTTCGATTCCTTCGGTTCCGCCTTCACGACCGAATCCGGATTCCTTGACACCGCCGAAGGGTGCGGCCGCGTCGGAAATGATCCCGCGGTTGATTCCCACCATCCCTGAGTCCAGGGCCGCAGAGACCCTCATCGCGCGATCGAGGTTTTCGGTGAAGATGTAGGAGGCCAGCCCGAACCGGGTGTCGTTGGCTGCTGCGATCGCGGTTTCCTCCGAGTCGAACCCGACTATCGCTGCCACCGGCCCGAAGATTTCCTCGCGCAGCAAATTCGCCGTATGGGGTACCTCGTCCAGCACGGTCGGGGAGTAGAAGAAGCCCGGTCCGTCGAGTACACGGCCGCCGGTGCGAATCCGGGCACCTTTGGATGCGGCGTCGTCGACCAAAGCTGAGACGGTTCGGCGCTGTCTGTCGTTGATCAAGGGTCCGATATCGGTGTCTGCATGGGTACCGCTCCCGACGGTCAGCGCCTCGATGCGCGCGGTGAGCTTCATGGTGAACTGTTCGCGTACCGGGTTTGCGACGTAGATGCGGTTGGCTGCGGTGCAGGCTTCGCCTGTGTTGCGCATCTTGGCCAGCATTGTTCCCTCGACTGCTGCATCGATGTCGGCGTCGTCGAAGACGATCAGCGGTGCGTTGCCTCCTAGCTCCATGGACGTGCGGAGCATACGGTCAGCAGCTTCGGCGACGAGTAATTTGCCTACTCCGGTCGAACCGGTGAATGTCACCTTCCGTAGGCGGGGGTCTGCTATCAGCGGTCTGCTCAGGCTTCCGGCGTCGGATGTCGGCAGGATCGAGAGCACGCCGCCGGGGAGGCCTGCGTCGGCGAAGACCTGCCCGAGGAGCAGCATCGTCAGGGGAGTGTCTTCGGCGGGCTTGACCAGTACCGTGCATCCGGCGGCGAGCGCGGGGGCGATCTTGCGGGTGCCCATGGCGAGAGGAAAATTCCACGGGGTGATGGCAAGGACCGGTCCCACCGGGTTCTTGGTCACCAGTATTCGTCCGGTGCCGGCCGGCGCAGGGGAGTAGCGGCCGCTGATACGTACCGCTTCTTCACTGAACCACCGCAGGAATTCCGCGCCGTACTTGACCTCGCCGCGGCTCTCGGCCAGCGACTTACCCATTTCGAGGGTTATCAACAATGCAAAATCTTCGGCGCGTGAGTGCAACAGGTCGAACGCGCGGCGCAAGATCTCCGATCGTTCGCGCGCAGGGGTCGCTGCCCACATCGCGTGAGCTGAGGCAGCATGGTCCAGTGCTCGTAGTCCGTCGGTAGGGGTCGCATCGGCTACCGAGGTCAGCTTTTGGCCGGTTGCGGGATCGAGCACGCCGAACCGCGCACCGGTCGAAGCGGGCGTCTGTTTTCCGGCGAGCCAGAGGTCCGTTGGCAGGGACGAGATCAGGTCGGATGCGCGTGTCATGCAATTCCTTGTAGTCGGTCGGTCAGGTAGGCGTCCTAGCCGCGCCGTGTCAGTGAGGCGGCCCCGCCGGCGGATCGTGCTTTCGGGTACCGATTCGTCCTTTGCGCCAAGTCCGTTCTGCGGCAGCGGCACACGAATTGATCCCGCGGGACCACCTCGTGTGCCGTGCATACAGAGAACGGGCCTTCACCCGGGGGAAACGATTCGATCACGGTGTCGATGTCCGACTATCGGCGTCCACACGGGCCGATCGTTGCGAACTCAGCGTGTCTGTTTTCCTCGTGGTGTCGGATGCTCGGGCGTCCTCGGTGTCGGGAACTGTCAGCCGGCGGTCGATGGGGTGACGGCCAGGCTTGGCTCTCGGTCACTCGACGCGGCCGCGATCTTCACCAGTTGGAGGAGGCAGAACATCGAAATGAGCAACGTGACAGCGATGGCAACCGCGATCGAGTACGAGCTCCCGGTTCCGCGGAGCAGCAAGGTGGCCACCAAGGGCATCAGCCCGGACCCGATCACGTTTGCCATCTGGTAGCCCAGCGACATTCCGGTGTAACGGATGCTGGGGTCGAAACTGTCCGCGAACAGGGCCGGTTGGGCACCGTAAGCACTGGTGAAGAGCACGCCCATGCCGATCACGTACCCGGAGACGATCCACCAGGGCTCACCTGTGTTGACAGTCCAGAAGAGCAAGAATGTCGCGAGAACGGCAGCAAGCGGTCCGACAGTCATGATGATGCGACGGCCGTAGCGATCCGAGAGGTGGCCGCCCAACAGAATCACCGGGATCTGGATCAGGCATGTCGCGAGGATGGCGACCAACGTGACGGAACTGGAGACGCCGTGCTCGTTTCGGGCATAACCGACGAGGTAGGTCAGCGCAATGATGCTGAAAGCGCCGTAGCCGAGAAAGCCGCCGCAGACCAAGAGCACCGGTTTGAGATGGTCCCGCAGTACCGTAGCAATCGGCACTTTGACTTCTGCACCCTCTCGTTTGATGACCGCGAACTCGGGGGACTCAGCGATTTTCAGACGGACGATGAGGCCCAGTCCAACCAACAATGCACTGAGTACGAACGGAATGCGCCACCCCCATGCGAGGAACTGCTCGTCTGGCAACAGCGTCACCGAGAGGAACGCGGCATTCCCCATCAAGGTACCGACGGCCGGCCCGACCTGTGGAACGGATGCGAAAAATCCGCGGCGTTCGGGCTCGGCGTACTCGAATGCCATGAGTATCGCCCCGCCCCATTCTCCACCGAAAGCAATACCTTGAACCAGCCGCAGGGTCACCAGCGCGACTGCCGCCCATACACCGATTGAATCACCCCGGCGTGTCCGGAGACTTCGTTCTTTGGGAAGGATGGAGTCATGTCGTCAGGATCGCAGAAGAGGTA
>NZ_JAWLRY010000031.1:0-34275 GCF_033142325.1 Rhodococcus sp. IEGM 1370
CACTGACACGGCGGGCACTGGCACGGCGGGCGCAGGCACGGCGGTGCTCGACGACGGCTGCGAGGACACCGGCGTGGGGGGGGGCCCCGGGCGGGGGGGGGGGGGGGGCGCCCCCCCCCCCCCCCCCCCCCCCCCCCCCCCCCCCCACCACTGCCGCTAGGCACTCCCGTATGCCCGCAGATGCGCCACCTGCTCGGGATCGAGTGACGGTCTGACCGTCGCCCGAGCGGCGGCGACATCGGCGGCGGTGACGTCGGCTGCATCCATCGACCGACGCATCGCCGTCAACGCGGCCTCGCGCAGCAACGCCGCGCAGTCGGCCGCGGAGTAGCCGTCGAGATCGCGCGCCAACGACTCCAGATCCACGTCCTCGGCGAGCGGGATGGATTTGCCCGACGCCTTCAGGATGTCCACGCGGGCATCGGAATCCGGCGGCGGCACGAAGACGAGCCGCTCGAGCCGGCCCGGCCGGAGCAGTGCGGGATCGATCAGATCGGGTCGGTTGGTTGCCCCGAGTACGACGACGTCGCGCAACGGTTCGACGCCGTCGAGCTCGGTCAGCAGCGCCGCGACGACCCGATCTCCGACGCCGGAATCCGAGCTCTGCCCGCGTCGGGGCACGAGAGCATCCACCTCGTCCAGGAAGATCAGCGAGGGAGCGGAATCTCGGGCGCGTTGAAAGAGTTCTCGGACAGCCTTTTCCGAGGAGCCGACCCATTTGTCCATCAGCTCCGCGCCTTTGACCGAGTGCACGCTGAGCTGCCCGGAGCTGGCCAGTGCGCGCACGAGGAACGTTTTGCCGCAGCCGGGCGGACCGTACAGCAGAACTCCCCGCGGCGGTTCGATTCCCAAGCGCGCGAACGAATCCGGATGGCGTAGCGGCCACAGTACCGCCTCTGTGAGTGCCTGCTTGGTCTCCACCATGTCGCCGACGTCGTCGAGCGTGAGACTGCCGATCGCCAGTTCTTCGCTTCCCGAACGCGACAGCGGGCGAATCACCTGCAGAGCGCCCACCAGATCGTCCTGCGTCAACGAGGCCGCGGCCGAATCGTTCGATGCGCGCGCCGCCGCCCGCAGCGCCGCCTCCCGCGTCAGGGCGGCCAGATCGGCGACCACGAAACCCGGTGTCCGTGAGGCGATTTCGCCCAGGTCGACGTCGCCCTGCGGAACTTTTCGGAGCAGATGCTCCAGCAATCCCTTGCGGCCTGCCGCGTCGGGCAGGGTGAGGGTGAGTTCACGATCGCACAGGTCCTGACCGCGCAGTCTGGGATCGGTCGCCTCCGGATGGGCCGTCGTCGCGATCAGGGCGAGACCCGGAGTGTCGACGGCCCGGCGCAGTACATCGAGGACGAACGTGGACGCCGGTTCGGGCTCGGAGGGCAACAACGCGTCGACGTCGGTGATGAGCAGAACCCCGGAACCGGCGAGTTCGTCCACTGCCGCGGTGACGCGATCGACCCGGGCCGACGCCTCGAGCGCGCCGATCGACGGTCCGTCCAGCACGACGCATGCGCGTTCACCGACGACCGCGCGCGCCAACGTCGCCTTGCCGACCCCACCCGGTCCGGTGATCAACACCCCCAGATGCGGCGATGCGCCGAGCGTCGCCAGCAACTCCGACTCGTCCAACGCCAGCCGCAGCCACTCGGTCAGCTTGGCCGACTGCGCGCTCACTCCCACCAGATCGGCCGCGCTCACCCTGGCCGCCGTGGCTTTCGGTGGCGCTGACACAGGTGCGGATGCCGAGGCAGCGACGGTGCCGGAGCCCCACCCGACCGCCGAATTGGGTTGCACACTCACCGGCCCATTCGACGGGTCGACGGCCGAGACCGTCAACAGTTCGGTGGTCCACGCGACCCCGAATGTCCTCGACAGCGCCTGCGTCGCAGATGTCGTCGAGGTTCCGGGGCCGAGATCACGGGGGAGAAGTGAGACCGTGTCACCCACCGTCAGTACCTTGCCGAGCAACGCTTGTCGCAGGGTGGCGTCGGAGATGGAACCGGTGGCGAGCGCGGAGCCGGTCACGGTCACGGCCTTGGCCCCGTAGACGGTGACGGGTCCGACTGCGACAGAAGCATTTTCGCGAAGACCTGTGTTGGAGAGCGTCACGTCGTCCAGCAACGCGGTGCCCTGAGGTGATCCCTCCGGAGCCACGGCGACGACGGCGGCTGTGCGACGAGAACCGATGAGCGACACCGCATCCCATTCCCGCAGGCCCAGAGCCGCAAGGACTTCCGGATGCAGGCGCACGACGCCGCGTCGGGCATCGGCCGCCGAGGTGTTGAGGCGGGCAGTGAGAACGAGCTCAGGCGTCGTCGAGCGAGATTCGGTCACCACAGCCACACTAACGGGTCGGCTCCGCGCGGATCAGCTACGAGGCCGACGCAGTCCCAGACGAGCCTGCGACCGCCGGTTGCTACCCGGCGCGCGGCGGATGGCCCGACGCTCGGCGCGGCGCTCGGCCGGCTTGGCGTCCCAGGTGTACGGGCGCGCGGCGGTCCACCGCTGCGAGCGCACTGCGAACGGGATGTGCACCAGGTAGGCCAACACCAGGCCCATCAGCAGGATCAGCGGGAACGTGATGAGCGCGGCTGCGAGCAGTGCGACGAGCACCAGCAGGATCGCGGCCAGTCGCGGCGGCACCGAGACCGTCTTGAGCGCGAGCGTGGGGATGCGGCTGACGATGAGACCGGCGGTGAGGATCGCCCATCCGGCGACGACGTAGAACGAGGCCCACCAGCCGTCGCCGAACTGCTCGAAACCCGCGATCGGTGCCATGGCGATGAGCGCCCCGGCCGGTGCGGGAACACCGGTGAAGTACTCGCGCGCGTAAGCGGGAGTGTCGTCCTCGTCGAGCAGAGTGTTGAAGCGCGCGAGGCGGAGCACGATGCTCACCGCGTAGACCAGCGCCACGATCCAGCCGCCGCTGCTGCCCTCGAGCAGTGTCACGTACAGCACCAGCGCCGGGGCGACACCGAACGAGATGGCGTCGGACAGCGAATCCAGTTCGGCACCGATCTTGCTGGTGGCGTCGAGCAATCGGGCGATGCGACCGTCCAACGCATCGAGGATCGCAGCGGCACCGATCATGGCGAGCGCGGTACCGAGCTGGCCGTCGAGGGCGAACTTGACCGCGGACAGGCCGGAGCACAGCGCGAGAATCGTGACGACGGACGGAAGCAGACGAATGGCAGCAGGTGGCTTGGCGCGTCTGGTGATCATGTCGGTTTCTACTGCGAGAGCTCGGCGAGCACTGTTTCGGCACCGACGGCCCGCTGGCCGCGTTCGACCAGCAGGGTGGTGCCCGCCGGGAAGTAGGTGTCCACGCGGGATCCGAATCGGATCAGTCCGTAGGTGTCGCCGATCGACAAGGTGTCGCCGACCTTGGCGTTGTTGATGATGCGTCGCGCAATCAGGCCGGCGATCTGCACGACGGCGACATCCTGACCGGAAGCGGTTCTGATGTGCATGCTGTTGCGCTCGTTGACCTCGCTGGCCTCGGCGAGGTCGGCGGATTTGAACTGACCGCGACGGTGCACCACTTCCACGACTTTTCCGCCGACGGGAACACGCTGTACGTGGACGTCGAGGACGGAGAGGAAGATGCTGACGCGCGGGACCGGCTCGGAGCCGAGATCGAGCTCGGCCGGAGGAACGGCAGTGTCGACGAGTGTGACCAGGCCGTCGGCGGGAGCGACGACGACGCCGGGGCGATTCGGCGGGACTCGCGAGGGGTGGCGGAAGAAGGTGGCGCAGGCTCCGGCGGCAACGAGTCCGGCGTTGCGGACCCACTTGGAGCGTCGACCGAGAACGGCGACGGCCAGCGGACCGCCGACGAACGGCAGCCCGGCGGGGTGGAGCGGTGGAATCGTTTCACGGACCAAGTCGACGATGTGAGCCGCTCCGGTGCGGGGCGGTTGACCAATCGGGGCGGGACGGCGTGCCACGGTCTCCTCTAACTTTTGTCGGACAGGTGTCGGCAGGTCGTGGTGCTGCGAGCGAATCGTGCGTCGAACACGCGACTGCCGGAGCCATCACAGCGTACGTGAGGGCCCCGGCAGTCGAGAGGTGCGAGTGAGATCAGACGCGGCTGCGGCCCGTCACGAGCTTGACCAGGAACAGCAGGATGCACGCGCCGAGCAGGCAGGTGATGAAGCTGAAGATGATTCCGCCGCCCTCGACGTCGAGGAACGTGCTGAGCAGGAATCCGCCCAGGAGGCCGCCGATGATGCCGACGACGATGTTCAGGATGATGCCCATCTGAGCATCCGTCTTCATGATCTTGCTACCGATCCAGCCGGCGAGTCCGCCGATGATGATCCAGCCTACAAATCCGAGTCCCAACATAGGGTGCCCCCACTTTCCGTTCGTGTTTGTTGCTTGTCGAAACGACGGATGCCCGCGGGAAACAAACCTGAAACATTCCTGAGAAAAGTTATTTCTGGCTGGACTTCTCGCTCTCGGCCTTGATTCGACGCAGGGTCTTGTTCATGCCCTCGACGAGTTCGACGTCGAACTCGTCGATGCCCCCGAGGATGCGCTTGACCAGCAGTGACGACACTGCCGTGGTGCCCGTCGGTGCCTCCCGCTTCTCGACGACGGTCGTTCCGGTCGCGGTGGGAGTGAGCGTGTAGGACCAGATCGTCTTGTTCTCCACGACGCGGAACGCGAGTTCGCGGTTGGGTTCGAAGGTGACGACCTTGGCGGTGGTCGGCCAGACGAGCATCCCCTTGCGGTTGACGTTGAGCGTCTTGGTGCCCTTGCCGACCGGTCCGCCGAAGACCTTCATCTTCTTGCACTGCGGGCTCCACTCGCCCATGCGCTGCAGATCGGACACGATCGACCAGACGGTCTCGGGGCTCGCGGCGATGTCGATCTTGGCTTCGAGAGTCTTGCTCAACGTGGGCCTCCAGGTACGTGTGACTGAACGTTACGACAAATCGGTCACAGCATATGTGTGTCCGAGCTCATAGCGAAACGGGACGAAGGGGAATGTAAGAGAAGTTTGACATCGGAATCGAGTGGGGGTGAGATATGTCAAAGAACTCGTACACGCACGGGAGGTTGTCATGAGGGTCGCACTGTCACGAGTCCCCGCAGTAGTTCTCGGAATTGCCCTCGCCGCCGGTGTCGGGATCGCCGCCGCATCGGTGCGAGAAGAAGGCGGGTGGCAGGTAGGTCTGGTGTTCGCCGCGGCGGTGGCCCCTGCCCTCGTCGGAGCGATGTGGACATTGGTTCCGCAACGATCACCGAAGATGCCGGAGAATCCGGAGGATTCCGTCGAGTTCCAGTGGTTGCAGCACGCGTCGTCCGGTGCCTTCTTCGACCTGATGATCGCACTCGGCCTCGCGTCGGCTGCCTCGGCGATACTCGACACGGAGCTGGTTCCGGTAGTCGCGTTTCTGGTGTTGGCCATGGCCGACGTGGCCGTACGGTACCTGGTCGTCTCGCGTACGCAGCGGTGACTTCGAACCACGTGCACCGGCTGCGCACTGCTGCCGGTTTGTCACAGCAGCAGTGCGCCGACGCGGTCGGCGTCAGCAGGCAGACGATCATCTCGATCGAGAAGGGCCACTTCGACCCGCGGCTCTCTCTCGCATTCCGCCTGGCCCGGCTGTTCGAGGTCAGCGTCGACGAGTTGTTCGATCCACGGTGATCGAGCAACCCCGCACAGGTGAGCGGAAACTCGTAGCAGGCTACGAAGTTTCGCTCACATGCGAGCGAAGCGAGCCAACACGAAGGCATAGAGCCCGTAGAGCGCGATGCCCACGCCGGCGAGGATCAGCAGGACCTGACCGTACGGCTGCGAGCCGAGAGTCTTGAGAGCACCGTCGATGCCGGTGGCCTTGGACGGATCGGACTGCAGAACTGCCACCACGACGAGGAGTCCGGCTCCGACGAGGGCAGCGCCCTTGGCGGCGTATCCCGCGATGCCGAGTTTGACGACGGCCCCGCTCTGGTGTCCTTCGAGATCGTCGAGGAAGTTCTTCGAAACGCCCTTGTAGACGTGGTATCCGCCGACTCCGATGACGACCAGCGCGACGGCGATGAGCACGAGCTTGCCGCCGCCGGATTCCATCAGTCGTGCCGACCAGCCCGCGTTCTGTTGTCCGCTGGACTTGCCCGAGCCGGTCGCGAAGCCGTAGGTCGAGAAGGCGAACGCGATGTAGACGACGGCCAGCGCGCCTGCTTTGAGACGGTCCATCGCACTCCCGGCGTCGGCGTCGGATTTCTTGCCGACGATCGCTTCGACGATGCGCCACAGCGCCAGCGCCACGAAAGCCACCACTGCCACCCAGAGCGCGATCTTTCCGCCGGGCTTCTCGGCCAGCTCGGCGAGTGCACCGGACTGGTCTGCGTTGCCGGCCTGGCCGAAGGCCAACCGGACGGCGATGTATCCGATCAGAATGTGCAGCACTCCGCTGACGAAGTGACCGGCTCGCGCTGCTTTCTCGAATGCTCCGTTGTTCTGCACGGAACTGGCCACAGAATTTCCCGACGTGTTCACGAACGTTCCCCGATCAGTTGATTTGGGCAGCCGTTTACCCCGACCGTAGGCGCAGGAAACTGTCTCGAGCTGCGAAACGCCGCACGAGATCCCACCGAGGCGTTAACACCGGGCGGACACTGATCGATGTAGCAAGCGGAGTGTCGGGACCAACGAAGAAATTGTTCGGAGTGATCCACCGTGAAATTACAGTCGATAATGCGTCGTACCAGCAGTGATCTGCCCCTGTTGAAAACCGCCAGGATGAGCGGGAGCCCGCGTACGTGGCCCGCCGAGAAGCTCGAACGGCTCCTCACCCCGCAGGAACTCGACCTGATTCGACGCGGCCGAATCTGACCCCGCTCTTTCCAGGCCCGCTTGCCTCCCATTCGGGGTGACGCGGTGGCATGCTCATGTCGTTGATGAGCACCAGTTCTGGAGGGTCATGAAACCGGTCATTCTCAGCGTCGACGACGACCCAGGAGTGTCGAGATCGGTCGCCCGCGACCTACGTCGGCGCTACGGGGAGCAGTACCGCATCGTGCGGGCGGAGTCCGGTGCCGGCGCTCTCGACGCGTTGAAAGAACTCGCGCTGCGCGGTACCCCCGTCGCCATTCTGTTGGCCGACTACCGCATGCCGCAGATGAGCGGCATGGAATTTCTCGAGCAGGCCATGGACATCTTTCCGACGGCCCGTCGCATTCTTCTCACCGCATACGCGGACACCGACGCCGCGATCGACGCGATCAACGTCGTCGATCTCGACTACTACCTGCTCAAGCCGTGGGATCCGCCCGAGGAAAAGCTGTACCCCGTGCTCGACGCCCAGCTCGAGGCCTGGTGTGCGTACGACCACCGAGCCGTGGAGGACACCAAGATCGTCGGCCACCGCTGGTCGGCGCGTTCGTCGGAGATCCGCGAGTTCCTCGCTCGCAATCAGCTGCCGTATCGCTGGTACATGTCCGACGAGGCCGAGGGGGCGCGGCTGTTGGCCGCGGCGGGTGTGGACGACGGACGGCTGCCGGTGGTCATCACCACCGAGGGCGCCGCGCTGATCGAGCCGTCCGATGCCGAACTCGGTGATCGACTCGGCCTGACTGTCTCGCCGTCGGAGGAGTTCTACGATCTGGTCGTCATCGGTGGCGGTCCGGCCGGACTCGGAGCCGCGCTGTACGGCGCGTCCGAAGGCCTGCGGACCACCCTGATCGAGCGGACCGCGACGGGCGGTCAGGCCGGACAGAGTTCACGGATCGAGAACTACCTGGGTTTTCCCGACGGGGTCTCGGGAGCTCAGCTCGCCGAGCGGGCTCGTCGTCAGGCACTGAAGTTCGGTGCCGAGGTGGTCACCACTCAGGACGTCGTCGGCCTCGAAGCAAACGGTGCTGCGCGAACAGTGCGATTCGCCGACGGCCGCAGCATCAGCGCGCAGACGATCATCCTGTCCACCGGTGTCGCCTACAGGCGTTTGGACGCACCCGGAATCGACGACTTCACCGGACGCGGCGTGTTCTACGGATCGGCGATGACGGAGGCCGCGCGCTGCGCCGAGCAAGACGTCTACATCGTGGGAGGGGCGAACTCGGCCGGTCAGGCGGCGGTGTATCTCTCGCGCGGGGCAAAGTCGGTCACCATTCTGATCCGGGCCACCTCGCTCGAAGCGTCGATGTCGTACTACCTGATCAAGCAGATCGAGGAGAACCCGAAGATCAGCGTGCGGCCGTGCACCGAGGTCGTCGGGGTAGCGGGAGACGGTCACCTCGAGTCGATCACGCTGCACAACCGAGCGACCGAGGAGACGACGACGGTCGACGCGCAGTACCTGTTCCTGTTCATCGGCGCGGCACCGCGCACCGAGTGGCTCGACGGGGTCCTCGTGCGGGACGAGCATGGATTCGTGGTCACCGGGCCGGATCTCGTCGTCGACGGGCGCGGGCCTGCCGGGTGGACGCCCGCCCGTCTCCCACACCACCTCGAAACGAGTGTGCCGGGTGTGTTCGCTGCCGGTGACGTGCGATCCGACTCGGCCAAACGCGTCGCGTCGGCGGTGGGAGAGGGAGCGATGGCCGTGATGTTGGTGCACAGATATCTGGCGAACCCATGACCGAGCCGACGCAGAACACACCCGCATGTGATCCGGAAGAGTTACGGACGCTGTTCCTGTTCGAGCAGCTCACCGACGCGCAGCTGGCGGAGCTGTGCCGAGACGGGCGCATCGAAACGATCGAGCCGGGGCCGGTGTATGCGGAAGGTGATCCGGCGACGTGCTTCTACGTTCTGATGGAGGGGGCCGTCGTGCTCTCGAAGCTTTCCGGTGGCGAGGACCTGGTGGTCAATCGCACCTCGCAACGCGGGGTGTACGCGGGTGCGTGGCAGGCGTACCTGGGCGATCGGGTGCCGCAGACGTACCAGGGTTCGATGCGGGTGACCGAGCCCTCCCGGTTCTTCGTGCTCGACGCCGAGTGCTTCGCGTCCATCGTGCGGGAGTGGTTCCCGATGGCGTTGCATCTGCTCGAGGGATTGTTCTTCGGCAATCAGAACACCAAGCAGATAGTGGAACAACGAGAACGCCTGTTGGCGTTGGGTTCTCTGTCGGCCGGGCTGACGCACGAACTGAACAATCCGGCGGCGGCTGCGGTGCGGGCGACGTCGGCGTTGCGAAATCGGGTGGCGCACATGCGGCAGAAGTTGGCGATGATCGCCGGCGGCACTCTCGATCGCGGCAGCTTGGCGCATCTGGTCGGACTGCAGAACGAGGCCGTGGAACTGGTCGCCAAGGCTCCGAAGCTGACCGCGATGGAGGCGTCGGACCGCGAGGACGAACTGGGAGAGTGGTTCGAGGACAAGGGCATCGGTGACGGCTGGGATCTGGCTCCGACGTTCGTCTCGGCCGGTCTCGACGTGCCGTGGCTCGATCGGGTTTCCGCGACGGTCGACGATCCAGCGTTGCTCGAGGGCGCAATTCGGTGGCTCAACTACACCGTCGAAACCGAGTTGCTGATGAACGAGATCTCGGATTCGACCACGCGCATCTCCACGCTCGTCGGTGCCGCGAAGCAGTATTCGCAGATGGATCGTGCGCCGTATCGAACGGTGGATGTGCGCGAACTGCTGGACAGCACCCTGATCATGTTGGGCCGCAAGATCGGTGACGACATCACGGTGGTCAAGGACTACGACCCCACGGTGCCGCCGATCCCGGCCTACGCAGCCGAACTCAACCAGGTGTGGACCAATCTGATCGACAATGCCGTGCAGGCGATGGCGGCTACCCCCGAGGAGAAGGGGGTGCTGACGGTGCGGACGTCGTTGGACGAGGATCAGGTCCAGATCGAGATCTGCGACACCGGACCCGGTGTGCCGCAGGAGATTCGGTCGCGCATTTTCGAGCCCTTCTTCACCACCAAGCCGGTCGGCGAGGGCACGGGGCTCGGCCTGGACATCTCGTGGCGCATCGTGGTGAACAAGCATCAGGGTGAGCTGCGGTTGGTGTCCGAACCCGGTGACACACGATTCGTCGTGCGGTTGCCCGTCGACCCTGCAATCGAGGAGGAACCATGACCATCGAAGGCATCGACCCGAAGATTCCGCCGTCGGGACCGGGTTGTGTGGAGTGCACGCAGACGCAGGGGTGGTGGGTACATCTGCGGCGGTGCGCGCAGTGCGGGCACATCGGATGTTGCGATTCCTCGCCGTCGCAGCATGCCAGCAAACATGCAGAGTCCACCCGGCACCAGTTCGTGCGCAGCTACGAGCCCGGCGAGGAATGGTTCTACAACTACGAGGACGAGCAGATGTACGACGGGCCGGAACTGGCTCCGCCGCAACATCGTCCACTCGATCAGACGGTTCCCGGTCCGCGCGAGCGGGTGCCGTCGAACTGGCAGGCCCTGATCAATTGAACGAGAACCTGACGCGACCCACCGACGTATCGGCCGAGGATTTCCTGGCGGCTGTGGAGCACCCGGTTCGCCGTGCGGACGGGTTCGCGCTCGCCGAGATCATGGGCCGCGTCACCGGGCAACCGGCGGTGATGTGGGGTCCGACGATGGTGGGTTTCGGAAGCTATCGATACACGACGGGCAGTGGCCGCCGGGGAGAGTATTTCGTCGTCGGGTTCTCCCCACGCAAGGCGAATCTGTCGGTGTACGGCGCCACGTACGCCCCGGAGTCGGAGAGCTTGCTCGAACAGCTGGGAAAGCACAAGCGAGGAGCGGGTTGCCTGTACGTGAACAAGCTCGCCGATGTGGACATAGCGATTCTCGAACAACTGCTGGCATACAACTACCCGTACATTCTGAGTAGCCTCGCGTCATGACCTTGATCGCGGAGGACCTGCTGTTGCTGTTGCTCGACGACGACTCGGGCAAGCCGCTCGCCGACAGCACGAAGTTGCCACGGGTACTGGCAGGTGCGCTGGTCGTCGAGCTCGCCATGATCGGGTCGCTTCGTATCACCGGCCCGGACGAGCAGATCAAGAAGGATCACGTGGTCGTCGCAGGCTCCACGACCGAAGCGCCGAGTGACCCGGCGTTGCGTCGAGTGTTCGATCTGGTCGCGTCGGCATCGCGGCCGATGAAGCCACAGAAGGTGATCGAGAAGTCGCAGAAGAATCTGGCGAAGGAACTGGCTGCGCGACTCGTCGCACAGGCTTTCGTCACGGAGAAGAAGGACAAGGTGTGGGGGTTGTTCCCGACGACGACGTGGCCTGCCCAGGACACCTCTCGTGAGAAGGTGCTGCGAGACGCGCTACGCAGCGCGCTGGTGGACGGGACGACGCCGTCGCCGCACACGGCTGCGTTGATCTCGTTGATTTCGGCGGTGGATCTGACACACAAGGTGATCGAGGATGCGGACAAGAAGCTGCTGAAGCGGCGCGCGAAGGAGATCGCCGAGGGGGAGTGGGCCGGCGCGGCTGTGCGCAAGGCCGTCTCGGACGTCAATGCCGCAGTGATGGCCGCGGTCATGGTGCCCGTCATCGTCTCCACCACGAGCAGTTGAGGAAAAAAATGACCAGAAGCATTGCCATTCTGTTGTTCGACGATGTCGAGGTACTCGACGCGTGCGGCCCGTTCGAGGTGTTCTCGGTGGCCAACCGGGTGGCCGAACGTGCAGGCAGCGCAGCGCCGTTCGAGGTGACGCTCGTCGGGATCGACGACAGGGCAGCTGTTGCTCGGGGCGGAATGAGGATCGGCGTCGACACCACGATCGACGACCCACGGCCCTACGACCTCGTTTTGGTTCCCGGTGGCGTCGTGGACGCAGTCGAGGCGAACGGCAGCGTTCTGCAGTGGCTGCAGGGTCTTCGGCCCACCGCCGAGTTGGTCGCGTCGGTGTGCACCGGTGCGTTCGTGCTCGCGGCTGCGGGACTGCTCGACGGTCGTCCGGTCACCACGCACTGGGAGGACTTGGAACTGCTGCGCGAACGGTGGCCCGCGCTCGTCGTTCACGAGGGTGTTCGGTACATCGATCACGGCGACCTGGCGACGTCGGCGGGAATCAGTGCCGGTCTGGATCTGGCGCTGCATCTGGTCGCGCGGTGGTCGGGAGCCGATCATGCTCTCGCCACCGCGGGCCAGATGGATTACGACTGGTCAGGCGCTGAGCACCCGTAGAACCAGCGCGACGACGGAGAACACGGCCAGTCCGGCGGCGGGTGCGAAGTCTTTGTCCCCGGCGCGCAGGTGCGCGACGACGGCTCCGACGAAGTAGAGGATGACGCCGACGGCGGCAGCGACGCCGATCGGCCAGACGACCAAGCCGACCAGGAGGCCGACGGCACCGAGGATCTCGAGGTAGGCGAGCCACGGGATCTTGTCGGCGGGAACCCCGACCTGCTCGAGCATCGGGACGACGGAGGGATTCTTCGTCAGTTTTCCGATCGCGGAGAACGTGAGTGCGACAGCGAGCAGAACCGAGACGACGAGGGTTGCGATGAACATGTGCCCTGCTTTCATTTCTGAGGCCACTAGTAATTGCGAAGTAGCAAGGCGGACTCTAGCACCTCGGTAGGGTGGAGGCATGGTCTCGAACGAGCAGCCTCACGACCCTCGTGCCTGTGATGGAGCGCTGACCAAAGCATTCGGCTTTCTCGGCAAAAGATGGAACGGCCTGCTGCTGGCGACTCTGATGAACGGGCCGATGGGATTCTCGGAACTCCGCCGCGCCGTCGGCGGGATCAGTGACTCGGTGCTGTCCGAGCGCCTCGGTGAGCTCGGCAGAGCAGGGCTGGTGGCACGGGCCGTCACGGAGGGTCCGCCCATCTCGGTGGAATACAGCCTGACGCCGTCGGGAGAGGCGCTGCTGCCGTCGCTGGAGGCTCTCACCGACTGGGCTTCGAAAAACCTCTGACCCCCGCGAAAGTTCGCGAGGGTCAGAGAGTGGTGGAAACGGCTCAGCTGGGGTTGTTCTGGTTCTGCCCCTCGGCCGATTCGGCGAACTCCTGAGTGTCGAAGACCTCTCCACCCAGGGGGTCGACCGGAGCGTTGTCGCTCGAGTACTCGACGGCTCCCGTCTCGGGATGGACTTCGAGCTGCTCGGTCGAGACCTCGTGCACTGCGAGTACGACGGTTCCGCCGGAAGCAGCCGAGGTCAGCCCCTCCTGTGATGGCGTCAGGCCGGAGAACGTGCTCGAGATACCCGACGTCGCCTTCTTGCGTGGAGTCGGCCGAGCGGGGGTGTCCGTGTCGTCACCGGTGACCTCCGAGGTGGTGGTCACCCGCACGTATCGCGGGGTGGTGGCGACGTCGTAGCGGAACGCCTTGAGCATCGACACACACGCCAGCGCCAACACCACGGAGAACGGCACGGCCGTCGCAATCGACATCGTCTGCAACGCTGTCAGAGAGCTGGTCCCGCCGACGAGCAGCAGTACCGCTGCGGCGATGCCCTGCAGCACGGCCCAGTAGACGCGGGTGATCTTCGGGGTTTCCAGTTGGCCACCCGTCGAGAGAATGTCGATCACCAGCGAGCCCGAGTCCGAGGACGTCACGAAGAAGAACACGATGACCGCGATGGCGATGACGCTGGTGATCGCGGCGATCGGGAGGCCGTCGAGCACCTGGAACAGGCTGGTGTTGGTGTTCACTGCCCCTTCGGCGTCGAGCAGGTCTCCCTCGTTGCGCTGCCGCAGGATGCCGGTGTCACCGAAGATGGTGAACCACAGCGACCCGACGATGGTCGGAGCCAGCAGCACGCCGAACACGAATTCACGGATGGTGCGGCCACGGGAGATACGCGCGATGAACATGCCGACGAACGGTGCCCAGCTCATCCACCAGCCCCAGTAGAAGATGGTCCAGCCGCCGGCCCAGCCGTCGTCGGAGAACGGCGAGGTGCGCAGCGCCAGCTCGGGCAGAGCCTGGACGTAGCCGCCGAGGTTCTGCACCCAGGACTGCATCAGGAACAGTGTCGGTCCCAGGAGCAGCACGAACAGGGCGAGCGAAGCCGCCAGCCCCATGTTGATGTTCGAGAGCCACTTGAGTCCCTTGGAAACTCCACTGACCACCGAGAAGGTGGCGATGCCGGTGATCACGGCGATGAGCACGATCACGAACAGGTTGGTGGTCTCCACCCAACCGAGGTAGTCGAGGCCGGCCGAGATCTGCTGAACGCCGAAGCCGAGCGAGGTCGCGACACCGAACAGGGTGCCCACGATTGCGACGGTGTCGATGGCGTGGCCGATCGGACCTTCGATGCGCTTGCGGCCGAGCAGCGGCTCGAGCAGCCAGCGGACGGTCAGCGGGCGACCCTTGCGGTAGGTCATGTACGCCATGCCGAGTCCGACGACGACGTAGATGGCCCAGGCGTGCAGGCCCCAGTGGAAGAGGGTGAGCTCCATCGCCTGGCGAGCAGCGGGGTCGGTGCTACCGGGAACGCCGCCCGCCTCGGGTGGCGTCACGTAGTGCGAGAGCGGCTCGGCGACGCCGTAGAACACCAGGCCGATGCCCATGCCGGCGCTGAACAGCATGGCGAACCAGGACAGGACGCCGAACTCGGGCTTCTCGTCGTCGCGGCCGAGGCGGATGTTGCCCACTCGGCTCAGGCCGCAGTACAGGGCGAACAGCACGAAGCCGGTCGCGGCCAGGATGTACCACCAGCCGACGCCTGCGGTGATGGCTTCGTTGAGCGTCTCGAACGAATCCGCCGCAGTGCTCGCGTAGACCACGGAGAAGGCGATCATCACGAAGATGATGATCGATGCGGGGACGAAAACCGGCTTGAGCAGGCCTCCCCAGGCTTCTTTAATTGCTTTCACTTACTTGACTTCCTTACAACTCGAGTCACCGTAATCGGCTGACCACTATCGGCTTGCCGTTCTTTTTCTCTTGTTTCGGTCAAGTACCGGTAATCACCATAAACGACATCGGCCCAGGTGGCGAAACGTGCGAGGGCGATCGAACTGGGAAACGGGCGTGGGTGCGCGCTCTGTCGAGTCGCCTCGAACAGTCGAACGGACTACAGTTCTGCCGATGCTGCGGACGTGTCCGGTTGTGTCACCCCTCGTATTCCGCGGCGTGAAAAATGTTGTGCAGCAGGTGATTCGATGACCGGTCGATTGCAGCCAGGTTCGGAGTTCGCCGGGTTTCGGGTCCAGCGCCGGCTCGGGGTCGGCGGTATGAGCGAGGTGTATCTGGTTCTCGGCCGCGGCCACGATCGGTACGAGGCCCTCAAGATTCTGGACCGGGAGGCGTCGCGATCTCCGAGGTTGCGCAACAAGTTTCGGATGGAAGCGACCGTCGCCACCCAATTGGTGCACCCGAACATCGTGTCGGTGCACGAGCACGGTGAGTTCGAGCACCAACTGTGGATGTCCATGCACTACGTGGACGGCTACAGCGCCGCGCGGCTCGTCGCCCGCGGACAGATCGCCCTCGACGTCTCTCGGGTGGCGCGCATCGTCGCCGAGGTGGCCAAGGGACTCGACTACGCCCACTCGCAGGGCGTCGTGCATCGGGACGTCAAGCCCGCCAACATTCTCATCTCCACCGAGCGAATCGACGGCTACGAGCAGGTGTTGTTGTCGGACTGGGGAATTGCGCGCCTATTGGGTGATTCGACTCCGCTCGCTGCAGGCGGGACGGTGTTGGCATCCATCCCGTATGCGGCGCCGGAACTGCTTCGTGGGGGAGTGCTGAGTGCGCAGACCGACGTCTACGGCCTGGGGGCGACGCTCGTCGAATTGGCGACCGGCCGGACGCCGTATCCGCTGGCCACGCCGTTGGCCATCACCGCAGCGCATTTGACGGCCGAGCCGCCGTCGGTGACGCGTCGTCGACGCTCGTTGCCGCGGGGCCTCGACGCGGTGGTGGCGCGGGCGTTGGCGAAGGATCCGTCGGATCGTTTCCGAACCTGCGTAGAGCTCAGCGACGCCGTCGCGGCGGCAGTGGAAGCAGGAGTTCCGGAACCGCCGCCGCGACGCTCGCCGTTCACGAGGTCGCGGTGGCTCAAGTTTTCTTGACCGATCGTTCTTGACCGATCGGTCATAAATCTGTCATGCTCGACGCATGGGACGTACCAGAAGCTTCGACGAGGCCACCGTCGTCGCGTCGGCCGCCGAGCAGTTTCGATCCAACGGCTACGAAGGAACGTCCCTGGACGATCTGCTGCGCGTCACGGGACTGCATCGCGGCAGCCTCTACCAGGCGTTCGGCAGCAAGCGAGGATTGTTTCTCGCTGCGTTGACCAGTACTCGATGGGACGTGGATCTGCTGCTGGTGGCGTTGTTGGAACTTGCGCCGTTCGACGATCATGTCCGCGAAATCTGCGCGAGCAGCCTTGCTTCCGGTGCCACCGAGGACGTCGCGCGCGCCCTCGGCGAACGGTTACTGGTGCGCGCCGGTATCGACTCGGCCATTGCTATCGAAGGAGAACTCAGATGAATTCCGTGACCGTCGTCGACGGCACCCTGGTGGTGGAGCCGCAGGGGCTGGACAAGGTGTGGTCGTTCACTCGGAAGCTCGAGATCCCGCTGAGCAGCGTACGCGGAGCTACCCACGATCCGGGAGCAAGCAAGGAGCCCAAGGGAATTCGAGCACCGGGGCTCGGTCTGCCGGGAAAGACCGCGGGCACGTTTCACCGCGACGGCGTCAAGACGTTCTACAACGTCACCGGCAGTGCCGACACGATCGTCATAGAGCTCGAGCAGCAGGAGTATCAGCGGCTGATTCTGACGGTGGAGGATCCGCGTGCGGTGGTGCAGCTGATCAACAACGCCGCCGCGGCCGCGTGACGGGGCACCGGTCTTCGGGCCCCGTCACGCGAATCGGCTACTCCTCCGGTTCGGTCGGGCGGTTGGCCACCACCGGGTACTGGCCGGTGTAGCCGAGGCGTTCCTCTGCCACCGCGAGCACCTTGGTGCGCACCAGGAACCAACCACCGATCAGTGCGGGGACGATGACCACCAGAGTGGCGATGGTCCAGCTGCCGATCGGGGCGTCGAAGGCCATCAGCACCAGCACTCCGAAGAGGAACACCAGGGTCGCGTAGCTGGTGTACGGCGCTCCGAACAGCCGGAACTTGGGCCGCTCCACGATGCCCTTCTGGGACCAGCGGAACAGCTGGATCTGGCACAGCACGATGGTGGCCCAGCTGGCGATGATGCCCAGTGCCGACATGTTCAGCACGATCTCGAAGGCCTCGCCGGGGGCGATGGCGTTGAGCGCGACACCGAACAGCGTGATGAAGCAGGTGAGCAGAATGCCGCCGAACGGAACGCCGCCCTTGGTCATCTTCTTGGTGAACTCCGGCGCACTGCCGTTCATCGCCATCGACCGCAGGATGCGGCCCGTGGAGTACAGGCCGGCATTGAGGCTCGACAGTGCCGCGGTGAGCACGACGATGTTCATGATGGTGCCCGCGCCGCCGAGGCCGATGCTCGAGAAGAACGTCACGAACGGCGACGTCCCGGACTGGTACGCGGTGTACGGCATCAGCAGGGCGAGCAGCACCAGCGAGCCGACGTAGAACAGTGCGATACGGGCGATGACCGAGTTGATCGCCCGCGGCATGATCTTCTCCGGGTTCTCGGTCTCACCGGCTGCGGTACCCACCAATTCGACTGCTGCATAGGCGAACACGACACCCGAGATGACGATGACCAGCGGCCATGCGCCGGATGGGAACAAGCCGCCGTTGTCGGTGATGAGACTGATGCCCGGCATCTGGGTGCCGACGGGGATTCGGCCCGCGAGGAACACCACGCCCACGATCAGGAACGTCACCAACGCGATGACCTTGATGATGGCGGCCCAGAATTCCATCTCACCGAACCACTTGACCGACACGAGGTTCAGGCTCATGACGATGACCAGCGCGATCAACGCGATGACCCACTGCGGAATCACCTCGAAACTGCCCCAGTAGTGCATGTACGTCGCAATGGCGGTGACGTCCACGATGGCCGTCATAGCCCAGTTCAGGAAGTACATCCAGCCCGCGACGAAAGCTGCCTTCTCGCCGAAGAACTCGCGCGCGTACGAGACGAAGCTGCCCGACGACGGACGGTGCAGCACCAGTTCGCCGAGGGCCCGCAGGATGAAGAATACGAAAATTCCGCAGAGCGCGTAGGCAAGGAACAGGCCGGGTCCGGCGCTGGCGAGGCGTCCACCCGCGCCGAGGAACAGGCCGGTGCCGATTGCGCCGCCGATCGCGATCATCTGCAACTGCCGAGGTTTCAGGCCCTTGTGGTAGCCCTCCTCCTCGTGGTCCATCGCCGAGTTGTCGTACGAGGTGTCGACCGTATCGGACATGTTTCGATCCTTCTTGTCGTTTTTGTAGGGTTTTGTCCGAATTTTTTGGCGTCGAAGCTGTTGTCGCTCAACGGTATTAGCGCCGATGGTTCGAAGCACAGTATTCGGATGTTAACAACGCGTACGGATGTGAACAGTGCGTGAAGGACCCTCGCGAAGGTGAGCATCCGCTCGCGGCTGTCGCCGCGCGGTGGCGTCGGGCATGGGGGTGGCGGTGGTTCGCCCCTCGGCTTGCATGAATGGTCGACCTTGCACTCGCCATGGTCGAGTGCTAGAAATGCAGTTGGCACTCTCGACACGTGAGTGCCAGGTCGGGACACGGTGAGGCCGGGGAATCAACGACACCCCTGGTCGTCCGTCGCGGGCACCGAGCTCGGCCAGCAATGTGTCACCCCCAATCCGGAGGATCACTTCGCAATGGCCAAGATCATCGCGTTCGACGAAGAGGCACGCCGTGGCCTCGAGCGAGGCCTCAATGCCCTCGCCGACGCAGTAAAGGTGACGTTGGGCCCCAAGGGTCGCAACGTCGTACTCGAGAAGAAGTGGGGAGCTCCCACGATCACCAACGATGGTGTTTCCATCGCCAAGGAGATCGAGCTCGAAGATCCCTACGAGAAGATCGGCGCCGAGCTCGTCAAGGAGGTCGCCAAGAAGACCGACGACGTCGCAGGCGACGGCACCACCACCGCTACCGTTCTCGCTCAGGCACTCGTCCGTGAAGGCCTGCGCAACGTCGCAGCCGGCGCGAACCCGCTCGGCCTCAAGCGCGGCATCGAGAAGGCTGTTGCAGCCGTCACCGAGGCCCTGCTCGCGTCCGCCAAGGAGATCGACACCAAGGAGCAGATCGCTGCTACCGCTGGCATCTCCGCAGGCGACCCGTCCATCGGCGAGCTCATCGCCGAGGCAATGGACAAGGTCGGCAAGGAAGGCGTCATCACGGTCGAGGAGTCCAACACCTTCGGCCTGCAGCTCGAGCTCACCGAGGGCATGCGCTTCGACAAGGGCTACATCTCGGCGTACTTCGCCACCGATGCAGAGCGCCAGGAAGCCGTCCTCGAAGACGCGTACATCCTGCTCGTCAGCTCCAAGATCAGCACCGTCAAGGACCTGCTGCCGCTGCTGGAGAAGGTCATCCAGTCCGGCAAGCCGCTCGTCATCATCGCCGAGGACGTCGAGGGCGAAGCTCTCTCCACCCTCGTGGTGAACAAGATCCGTGGCACCTTCAAGTCCGTTGCCGTCAAGGCTCCCGGATTCGGTGACCGTCGCAAGGCGCAGCTCGCCGACATCGCCATCCTCACCGGTGGCGAGGTCATCAGCGAAGAGGTCGGCCTCTCCCTGGAGACCGCCGGACTCGAGCTGCTCGGTCAGGCACGCAAGGTCGTCATCACCAAGGACGAGACCACCATCGTCGAGGGCTCGGGAGATTCCGACGCCATCGCCGGTCGCGTCAACCAGATCCGCGCCGAGATCGAGAACTCCGATTCCGACTACGACCGCGAGAAGCTGCAGGAGCGCCTGGCCAAGCTGGCCGGTGGCGTTGCAGTCATCAAGGCCGGAGCGGCTACCGAGGTCGAGCTCAAGGAGCGCAAGCACCGCATCGAAGATGCCGTGCGCAACGCGAAGGCAGCCGTCGAAGAAGGCATCGTCGCCGGTGGCGGCGTGGCACTGCTCCAGGCAGCGCCCGCACTCGACAACCTCAAGCTCGACGGTGACGAGGCAACCGGCGTGAACATCGTTCGCGTCGCACTGTCCGCCCCGCTCAAGCAGATCGCATTCAACGCCGGCCTCGAGCCTGGCGTCGTTGCGGACAAGGTCTCCAACCTCCCCGCAGGCCACGGCCTCAACGCCGCGACCAACGAGTACGAGGACCTGCTCGCTGCAGGCATCAACGACCCGGTCAAGGTCACCCGCTCGGCACTGCAGAACGCAGCGTCCATTGCGGCTCTGTTCCTCACCACCGAGGCCGTCGTCGCCGACAAGCCCGAAAAGGCCGGAGCGCCCGCTGGCGATCCGACCGGTGGCATGGGCGGCATGGACTTCTGAGTCCCTTGTTGCACTGAAGAAGCCCGGCACCTTTCGAGGTGCCGGGCTTTTTCGTGCTGCGGGGCTTCGAATCGGGTGCAACCAGCCGCGCTCAGCGCGGTCGGCTGCACCCGATTTGCAGTACTACCCGTCGGGTCTGTGGTTAGGGTCGGTCATGACTCGTATTCGCTCGATGACCGTCGCGTTGGCCGTGACCGTGGTCCTCGCGGGTTGCTCCACCTCGGGAACTGCAACGCCGGAGCTCGCACCTCCCGCTACCGCGGCACCGGCTACGACGATGAGCGTCGAGCCGACAGCCACAGCAGCGCCCGAGCCCACCGCGGAGTCGGACGCCGCCGAGCCCTATGTTCTGGGCAGCATCCGCGTCGCCGGATCCACGGGGAATGCGACGTACGACGTGGCCATTCCGCAGCTCAGTGGTGGGGATCCCGCCGTCACAGCGGAGTTCAACGAGTCGATGCGAGCCGCGCTGCAGGATCAGATCGATCGCGACTACGGATACGAGTTCGCTCTCAGCGACGGCTACTCGACGGGGACGACCCACGTGGGGAGCCGCGTGATCAGTGCCGAACAGATCACCGATTGGATCGCCGTCCCGCCCGGAGCGCATGGCAACTCTCTGATTGCGACCGTGACGATCGACGCGGACACCGCGCAACCGATCTCCCTCGACGATGCGTTCACCGATCTCGACGCAGGTCTGGCTCGGCTCTCCGATCAGGCAGCGAGGATTCTTCCGACCACCCGGGCCGGCGAGAGCTTCGAGCGCTCGGGCATCGAGCCGACCGTGGCCAACTTCGGAAACTGGACGGCGTCACCGGAAGGTATGAACATTCACTTCGGTGACTATCAGGTGGGTTCCTACGGCATCGGCCTCGTCACGATCACCGTTCCATGGACGGATCTGTCCGATGTCCTCGCTCCCGGCATGCAGGATGTGCTGAGCAGCTGACCCTCTGCCCGACAATGCGAACATGGACCCATGATGATTCGCGCAGGGGCGCTGGACGTGGCCTACGACCGCCTCGGTGATCCGTCCGGTCGTTCGGTGTTGCTGCTGCACGGGTTTCCCTACGACCCGCGCAGCTACGACGACGTCGCGAGGCTGCTCGCAGAGTCCGGTTACGACGTGGTGGTGCCCTACCTGCGCGGTTTCGGTCCTACCCGGTTCGTCGACGCGGCCACGATGCGCTCCGGTGAGCAGGCTGCGATCGGACATGATCTCCGTGAGCTGATCCTCGCCCTGGAGCTGAACGAGCCCATCGTCGCCGGTTACGACTGGGGTGGGCGAGCGGCCTGCGTCGTTGCCGCGATGTGGCCGGAGCTGGTGTCGGGCTTGGTGAGCGTCTCCGGCTATCTGATCCAGGACATCGCCGCGGCGGTGTCGACGCCGGTGGCCCCGCACCTGGAGAAGCGGTTCTGGTACCAGTACTACCTGCACTCCGAGCGGGGTCGGGCCGGGCTCGCGGAGTACCGCGCAGAGATCGCACAGACACTGTGGACGGACTGGTCGCCCACCTGGCGGTTCGGGGACTCCGAATTCGCGGCCACCGCACCGTCGTTCGACAACCCCGACTTCGTCGACGTCTCCGTGCATTCCTACCGGCACCGCTACGGCATCGAGGTGGGGGACGCGGCCTACGCAGCGACCCAGGAGTTGCTGACCGAGCAACCGAGGATCACGGTGCCCACGGTCGTGATCGTTCCGACCGAGGACACCGTCGCCTCGTTGTACGGCCGCCCGGACCACGCGGCGCACTTCGACGATCTGATCGACGTTCGTCAGGTCGATTGTGGCCACAACCCGCCTCAGGAACTACCTGGGCAGTTCGCCGACGCCATCGTGACGCTGGGTCAGGTGGTCCGGGACCGCAGCTCGAACTAGTCGACCGCGAGCTCGCCCAGTTCGTTCCAGTCGGTGCCGTCCACTTCCTGGCTGATGATCTTCGGCGTCTCCTGCAGGTACGGCGGGAGATCCTTCTGTGCCTGCTTGAAGTGATCCGAATTCACGTGCGTCGCACCGGCATCGGGGTCCTTGAAGGCCTCCACCAGGACGTACTCGGTGGGGTCGTCCAGGGTGCGCGACCAGAAGTACCAGAGGCACCCTTCCTCGGCCTGGCAGGCTTCGGTGAAGTCGCGTGAGATCTCGGGCCAGTTGTCGGCGTGCTCGGGCTTGATCTTGAACTTGGCGGTGATGAAGATCAACGGTGCTCCTCGTGGTCGAAGTGATGGTTCTTGCTACTACCCGTTTTCACGGTACGAGAATCGCGCGTCCGCGAACACGTCCGTTGTCGAGGTCGTCGATGGCGCTCTGGAAGTCGTCCAACGCATAGGTCTGCGTATGCAGGTTCACCGCGCCTCGCGCGGCGAGCGACATCAGATCGCACAGGTCGTTGTACGACCCGACGAGGTTGCCGACGATGTTCTTCTCCTCGGAGATCAGGTCGATCGTCGGTACATCGATGTTCTCGCCGTATCCGACGACGTGGTAGTCGCCGGCCCGTCTGGTCATCGCCAATCCTTCTGCGGTGGAACCACCTTCGCCGACGAAGTCGAGCACCACCTCGGCACCGAACCCGCCGGTGAGCTCCATGATCTGGTCCACCTGACTGCCGTCGGCGACCACCGCGTGGTCGGCACCCAAGGTGAGAGCAAGTTTCACGGCGTCGGCGTTGCGGTCGATGACGATCAGTTCAGCGGGGGAGAGCGCCTCGAGAACCTGGATGCCGATGTGGCCGAGGCCGCCTGCACCGATGACGACACACTTGTCGCGTGGTGTCAGCCGTCGGGCCGCCTTTGCCGCCGCGTGATAGGCGGTCAGGCCGGCGTCGGCGAGTGCGGCCACCGCGGACGGCTCGAGCGAGTCGTCGATCTTCACCACTGTCCTGGCGTTGGTCCGCAGGTAATCCGCGTACCCACCGTTGGTGTCGATTCCCGGGAAATCGCTTGTCTCGCAGTGCACGTCGTCGCCGGATCGGCAGGCGCGGCACAGTCCACACGTGACCAGCGGATGCAGAATCACCTTGTCGCCCTCGGTGACGTTGGTGACGGCCGATCCCACCGCATGCACCCAGCCAGCGTTCTCGTGGCCGATCGTGTACGGCAATGTGACACCCGACTTTTCGGCCCACTGGCCTTCGAGAATGTGCAGATCGGTGCGGCACACGCCTGCTCCGCCGATCTTCACGATTACGTCCAGGGGACCCTGCACTTCGGGAATCGGGACCTCGGTCATCTCCAGCTTCCGGTGGTAGCCGACAACCTGGACGGCGCGCATCGTGCTCATCGTGAATGCTCCTGTGTAGTGCGTTGTGGGACAGCGACAGTGGTCAGGGGAATGAATGCGCCCTCTGCGCGTGGGACTTGCTGTTCCTCGGCACCGGGGTAGCGGGTCTGCAGCAGTCCGCGGCAGAAGTGCGCGTTGCCGTCGATCGACACGCGGGTGGCGCGGGCTCGCCGCATCACCATCGTCAGGTCCCCGGTGTGCGGGCGGCCGGCGTGATCGACCAGCGCCGAGGCGGCCGGATCCGTGCGAAGTCCGAGTGCCTCACGGCGGCGGAGCAATGCGTTCGACGTTCGGTCGTCCGCAAGATCCCCGAGCACGACCGTCGACAGATCGTTCTCGGTCGCATCGGGATTCGCCCGCAACCATGCTTTGAGCGAGCGTTCCATCGCAGCTACGTA
Source organism: Rhodococcus sp. IEGM 1370 (assembly GCF_033142325.1). Lineage (NCBI taxonomy): Bacteria > Bacillati > Actinomycetota > Actinomycetes > Mycobacteriales > Nocardiaceae > Rhodococcus > Rhodococcus sp. IEGM 1370. The sequence goes on from NZ_JAWLRY010000031.1 coordinate 23,962, forward strand.
CGCCTTGCGGCGGAACGTCGCTCGTAGCTCGTCGAGGTTCTCCTCGGCTTCGTGTCCGAAAGTGCCGCGGTAGCCGGCGTCGGCGGCAAGGCCGGCGTTGATCTTGTCCGAGTCGTGGTGATCGTCGAGCTCGACCAGCACTCGCTCGGTCCATGGCAACGCCGTCAGCACGTCCTTGGAGTCTCCCGCCATCAGATACGCGAAGTTCGGTGAACAGAACGACGTCGGCAGCCGGAGATGAACATGCACGACGCCGTCGTCGACCTCGAGGGATCGGACGAACCCGAGATCGGTGATGGGCTCGTCCAATTCGGGATCGAGGACGAGTCCGAGAGCGGCGAACGCCTCGTCGTGCCTCGACAGGGTTGCAACTACCGACACATCACACCCCCGCGAGGTCGGCGCGTTCGGGTTGACGCGGTCCGGTCTCGGTTTCGTCGGCGTCGGGCAGCTGCAGCTCGGTGGGCACCGGGATGTCGTACATCTTCGCGGCGTTGAGCCCGAGCACCTTCTTCTTCTGCTCGATCGTGATGGGCGCGTATTCGTCGAGGGACTCGTGGATCTGGAAATCGACGAATCCTTCGACCAACCACTTGGGCGTCCACAGCGCGTAATCGGAGGAGAAGAAGATGCGGTCCTCGCCCAGCCAGTACAGCAGCTCGCCCATGATCTGCCCGAAATACTTCGGACGCGTGTGCATGAACGGAATGGCCACGGCCAGTCCGGCATACACGTTCGGTTCCTGGGTGGCGATCCAGCAGAAGTCCTCGAGCCGCGGCAGTCCGCAGTGCTCGACGACGAAGTTCAGGTCCGTGAAATCGGTGGCCACGTGGTCGACGTCCGCGACGTCGAACGCATCTCTGTCGAGCGGGCGGATGGTCGGGCCCTTGTGTACGTGGATGTTCTTGATGCCGACCTCGCGGCACACTTCGAGGTAGCGCCGCGTCCAGTCGTCGTCGAGCTTGTAGCCGCGGGAATCGCCGTTCCACTCGGCTGTGTAGAGCTTGACGCCTTTCAGCCCGAATCGTTCTGCGTCCGCGCGTAGCTGGTCGAGGCCACGCTCGCCGTTGCGAGGATCGAAGTGGTGGTTGTAGGTCAGCTTGTCCGGGTTGGCCGCAGCCAGTGCCGATGCTTCGTCGGTCTGCCCGAAACCTCGGTGATAGAACTCGCCGAGGTGGGCCGGCTGGAAGATGGCGTGATCGACGTAGCCGATCTCGAACAGGTCGTGCATCAGCCGCTCACCGCCCTGGTAGAGGTACTCCTCGTAGCTCCACAGCTCGGATTCGGGGGACAGGTTGCGGTGGTAGTCGTAGAAGCAGTCGATGAACTGCCTGCCGTGGATGTTGCGCTGGTTCTCCGCGCGCGCATCCCACAGGGCGATGTGGGCGTCGACGATGAAGTAGTTCTCGCCGTTTTTCGTGTACATGCGGTGGGCCTCCCGAATTGCAGTGCGTGACGTGGGTCACGTTGATCTGTGCACGACGGTAGGGCTGTGGGGCCGCCTCGGGGGCCCCTCGACGTCTCAATTCGAGACGATCGGCGGGGTGAGATTGCGACATGCGAATGTAACGTGGGTCACATGGCTGAACCGGAGGGTCTCGTGCGAGCCCGACTCCACTCCGAGCCCCTCGCTGCCGTCTCCCACCGCCTTCTGGCGTCGTGGCATCGCAGCCAGCGGTACGGGGTCTCGCTCGACGAGGTTGCTCCCGTCTTCTCCGGAACGTACGACGGCGAATCCCTGTTCTATCGCTGCGGCCGGGAGGTGCTCGACGGTCTGCGCGACACGCTGGCGAACGAGCCGGTATCGATGATGCTGACCGACGCCGACGGTCTCGTACTGGATCGCGTCAGCGCGGACCGCGAGTTGCTGGCCGCGCTCGATCGCGTGCACCTGGCACCCGGGTTCTCCTACGCCGAGGATCAGACCGGCACCAACGGACTCGCACTCGCGCTGGCGGATCGGGTACCTGCGGTGGTGAAGGCGGACGAACACTACTCGCTCTCGTTGGCCGGGTACACGTGTGCGGCCGCTCCCGTTCTCGATCCACTGACCGGCCGGGTGGAGGGGTGTGTGAATCTCACGACGTGGTCGCAGTCGTCCTCGGATCTGCTTCTGGCCCTTGCCCAATCGGCGGCCGGAAACACCTCGGCGATGATGCTCGCACGGTCGCAGGGCCAGCAGCCCAGGCCCGCACCGCGCGGTGAGGTCTTCCGGGTCGAGACCGCGCACAGCGGAACAGGATCCGGCATCGTCGACGACCTCTCGCCGGCCTGGCGCAGTGCACTCGGTTCGGCGACATCGGCGCTGGCCGATCACGGTTCGGTACTGATGGTCGGCGAGGCGGGATCGGGACGAGCTACCGTCCTGGCCCGAGCGCTGCGGACATCTCGGCCCCGCGGCCGCATCCTCAGCGCCGGTGCGCCCGCTGCCCGTGACGTCGAGGCCTGGCTCGACCTGTGGACCCCTGAATTGCCGAAACCCGATACCGCCGTGGTCATCCGCGATGTCGACAGGCTGCCCGCCCGTGCGGCAGACACGTTGGCGGAACTGCTTCGTCGTGCAGGGGCAGGTGTGCCGGTGACCGTCACGGCATCGAACTACGACGACGTTCCGCATGCACTCGCCGGATTGCTGCGCACAGTCGTCGAATTGCCTTCCCTGCGACATCGGCCCGACGACATCGCGCCGCTCGCCCTGCACCTCGCGGGCCGGGTACGCGGCCGGGCCGTCAGGCTGACCACCGCCGCCGAGCGGGCGCTGCGGGAGTACGCCTGGCCGGGAAACGTCGCGGAACTGGCGACGGTCATGCATCGGGCCGCGATCCGCGCAGACGTCATCGGCATCGAACACCTGCCGCCGGAGGTGCTGTCGCACACCACCCATCGACTCACCCGCATCGAGACATTCGAGCGGGACGAGATGATTCGCGTGCTCTCGCAGCCCGGCATCACGATGAACGACGCGGCCGAGGAACTCGGCATGAGCCGAGCGACCATCTACCGCAAGCGAGACCGATACGGCATCACGCTGCGTTCGTGATCGCCTACGCTCGATCTCATGGCCAGTAGCTCACCGTCGATCGAGTTACCGGTCGGCGACCGCATCGTACGAATCTCCAACCCCGATCGGGTGTATTTCCCCGACAGCGGTGCCACCAAGCTGGATCTGGTGAACTACTACCTGAGCGTGGGCGACGGCATCGTGCGGGCACTGAGGGAGCGGCCCTGCATGATGCACCGCTTCCCCAAGGGTCTCGCCGGAGACAAGGTGCACCAGAAGCGCGTACCCAACGGAGCGCCGCCGTGGCTCGAGACGGTGCAGGTTACCTTCCCCCGCTACAACCGCACTGCCGACGAATTGTGCGTGACGGAGTTGGCGCACGTGGCCTGGGCGGTGCAGATGTCGACCGTCGAGTTCCATCCGTGGAACAGCCGCCGCGCCGACGTGGAGATGCCCGACGAGTGGCGCATCGACCTCGACCCGATGCCCGACTGCCCCTTCGACCGAGTGCGACGCGTCGCCGGGGTCGTTCAGGAGGTGTTGGAAGACCTCGGAGCCGTCGGCTGGCCCAAGACCTCCGGCGGTCATGGACTGCACATCTACGTGCGCATCGACCCGGCCTACGGATTCAAGGATTTACGAAGGGCTGCGCTGGCTTTCGCGCGTGAGGTCGAGCGTCGCGCACCCGAGGACGTGACCACGACGTGGTGGCGCAAGGACCGCGACCCGTCGAAATTGTTCGTCGACTACAACCAGAATGCCCGCGATCACACCATCGCCAGCGCGTATTCGGTGCGCGGAAATCAACAGGCGACGGTCTCGACGCCGATCTCCTGGGACGAGGTCGCGAGCGTAGACCCGCGCGAGTTCACGATGTTCACGGTGCCGGCCAGATTCGCCGAGTTGGGTGACCTGCACGCCGGCATCGACGACGCAGTGTTCGCCATCGACGAGTTACTCGAATGGGCGGAGCGGGACGAGCATCAGGGCTTGGTCGAGCCTGCAGAAGACTGACCCCGCCGAACTCGCAGTTATGTACGGAAATCGGCGGAAATCCGTGCATAACTGCGAGTTCGGGCAGGAGTGGAGCCTGCGGAACGACCCAGTTGCGCAAGCAGTTCTAGTCGGTACCGGACTCGATGGCGGCGTGGTCGAGTGCCGAGGAGTCGACGGAGCTGTCGGGGCCGCTTGCTGCGATGGCGTCGGCTCCGCCTGCGGGCAGTTCGCCGATCAGGTCGCCCCAAGCGGTGAGTTGATTCTGCGCGGCGTATTGCTCGAGTTTGCTGCGTGAATCGGCGATGTCGAGGTTGCGCATGGTGAGCTGGCCGATGCGGTCGCCGGGGAAGAATGCCTGGCCCTGGCTGCGTTCCATCGACAGCTTCTCGGGGTGGTAGCTGAAGTTGCTGCCCTGGGTGTCGACGATGGTGAAGTCCTGGCCGCGGCGCAGTCGCAGTGTCACGCTGCCGCTGACGACGTTGCCGACCCACCGCTGCAGGCCCTCACGGAGCATCAGCGCCTGCGGATCGAACCAGCGTCCCTCGTACAGCAGGCGTCCGAGTCGACGGCCCTCGTTGTGGTACGACGCGACGGTGTCCTCGTTGTGGACGGCGTTGACGAGTCGCTCGTAGGTGATGTGCAGCAGCGCCATGCCGGGGGCCTCGTAGATGCCGCGACTCTTGGCTTCGATGATGCGGTTCTCGATCTGGTCGCTCATGCCGAGACCATGGCGACCGCCGATGGAGTTGGCCTCCATGACGAGGTCGACAGCGCTGTCGAAGGTCTTGCCGTTGATGCGGACCGGGCGGCCGCGCTCGAACTCGACGGTGACCTCTTCGGCAGCGATCTCCACCTCGGGGTCCCAGAACTTCACGCCCATGATGGGGTTGACGATCTCGAGCGAGGTGTCGAGGTATTCGAGGCTCTTGGCCTCGTGGGTGGCGCCCCAGATGTTGGCGTCGGTGGAGTACGCCTTCTCGGCGGAGTCGCGGTAGGGGAGCGTGCGCTGGCTGAGCCACTGCGACATCTCGTGCCGGCCGCCGAGCTCGGCGACGAATGCCTCGTCGAGCCAGGGCTTGTAGATCCGCAGCTGCGGATTGGCGAGCAGGCCGTAGCGGTAGAACCGCTCGATGTCGTTGCCCTTGTACGTCGATCCGTCGCCCCAGATCGAGACGCCGTCTTCCTGCATGGCGCGGACCAGCATCGTGCCGGTGACCGCGCGGCCGAGCGGGGTGGTGTTGAAGTACGTCTGCAGCGAAGAACGAATATGGAATGCGCCGCAGGTCAGTGCAGCCAGACCCTCTTCGACGAGAGGCTCGCGGCAGTCGATGAGCCGCGCCTGCTCGGCCCCGTAGGCCAGGCCGCGCTCGGGGACATCGGACAGATCCGGTTCGTCGTACTGACCGATGTCGGCGGTGTAGGCGTACGGCACTGCGCCGTGCTCGCGCATCCATGCCACGGCCACCGAGGTGTCGAGACCGCCGGAGAATGCAATGCCGATTCGTTCACCGACCGGGAGAGAGTTCAATACCTTCGTCACGGCAGCAGCCTAGTAGGGGTCGTTCCGCAGGCTCCACTCCCGGCCTAGTAGGGGTCGTTCCGCAGGCTCCACTCCCGGCCTAGTCGTACTACTGATCCGGCCGATCGGCGAGCGACTCCACTGCACCCCGGACCGCATCGAGATGCACGGTCATGGCGCGGGCTGCCGCGTCGTATTCGCCGGATCTGATGCCGTCGACGATCGCGTCGTGTTCGACGTTGGATTGCTGCTGCCGATGTGCGACGAGGTTGAGGGTCTCCGACTGCCGCGTCAACGCATCCCGAATATCGACGATGATCGCCTCGAACACACGGTTCTTGCTCGCTCGCGCGATCGCCGTGTGGAACTGCGCGTCCAGCAGCACCCAGGCCTCGTGGTCGTCCTCGGAGCGCATCTCGTCGGCCAGACCGGCGAGCACCGTCAACTCCTCGTCGGTGCGACGCTCCGCGGCCCAGCCGGCAGCGGGAATCTCCACGTGAGGGCGGGCCTCCATGAGCTCGCGGGCCGCGTAGTTGCCGATGTCGAGGTCGTTTCCGACGCGGTCGCGAACGACGAAAGTGCCCAGGCCCGTTTTGGTTTCGGTCAGGCCGAGGGCATGGCAGGAACGCAGCGCCTCACGGATGACCGAGCGACTGACGCTGTGCCGGGTGGCGAGCGCGGCCTCGGAAGGCAACTTCTGCCCGACGGGGAGATCGCCCGACGCGATCGCCGAGCGGAGGTCGGCGAACACCGCCTCGGCTGCGCTCATTCGGGCATTCGTGGGCGCACTGACTGCCCAGCTGTCCGACAGGTTCATGACGCAATCCTAGCTTGGGGTTGACCGATGAGGTGTTCTGCGCCACACTCTACCTGTCAGACAGCCGGACAGCTGGACACCCCATCAAGGAGCGCAACCGTGGCCGATACCCGCATCGAGAAGGATCTTCTCGGCGAACGCGACATCCCGACGACTGCGTACTGGGGGATCCACACCCTGCGCGCTCTCGAGAACTTCCCCATCACCGGGCGTCCGATCTCCACCAACGCGCACCTCGTTCGCGGACTCGCAGCGGTGAAGTGGGCAGCTGCGTCGGCCAATCAGGATCTCGGAATTCTCGACGCCGCCCGCGGGGAAGCAATCCGCACGGCGTGCCAGGAGATTCTCGACGGCCAGTGGCACGAGGAGTTCGTCGTCGACGTCATCCAGGGTGGTGCGGGCACCTCGACCAACATGAACGCCAACGAGGTCATCGCCAACCGTGCGCTGGAAATCCTCGGGCACGCCCACGGCGAGTACAGCATGCTGCACCCCAACGAGCACGTGAACGCGTCGCAGTCCACCAACGACGTGTACCCGACGTCGGTGAACATCGCGACCATCTTCGCGGTGCACGAGCTCATCGCCTCGATGAAGGTGCTGCGAGATTCGTTCGGCCGCAAAGCAAGCGAGTTCGCCACCGTCGTCAAGATGGGCCGCACACAGCTGCAGGACGCGGTGCCGATGACTCTCGGTCAGGAGTTCGGCACCTACGCGATCATGATGGACGAGGACTGCTCGCGGCTCGAGGAAGCAGCACTGCTGGTGCACGAGATCAACCTCGGAGCCACCGCCATCGGCACCGGACTCAACGCTCCTGCCGGATACACCGAATCGGCCGTCGCGCATCTGCGGACCATCACCGGTCTGCGGCTGGTGACGGCAACGGACCTGATCGAGGCAACGCAGGACGTCGGCCAGTTCGTCCACCTGTCCGGTGTGCTCAAGCGGGTTGCGGTGAAACTGTCGAAGATCTGCAACGATCTGCGGCTGCTGTCGTCCGGTCCGCGGGCAGGCTTCAACGAGATCAATCTGCCTCCGATGCAGGCGGGTTCGTCGATCATGCCCGGCAAGGTCAACCCCGTCATCCCCGAGGTGCTAAATCAGGTCGCCTACGAGGTGATCGGGCACGACGTCACGATCACGATGGCGGCCGAGGCAGGACAGTTGCAGCTCAACGCATTCGAGCCGATCATCGTCAAGTCCCTGTCCGACGGTATGGCGCATCTGAGTGCCGCGTGCCGCACCGTCGCGCATCGCTGCGTGGACGGCATCACCGCCAACGTCGATCTGCTGCGTGAGCGCGTCGAGAACTCCATCGGCCTGATCACCGCGCTGAGCCCGTATCTCGGATACGTCGAATCGACTGCGATTGCCCAGGAAGCGTTGGTCAGTGGGCGCAATGTGGTCGACCTCGTACTCGAGAAGGGGCTGCTGGCCCGGGACGAGCTCGATCGGCTCCTGAGTCCCGAGCACCTCGCCAACCTTCGAGTGGCACCGGTCGAGCATGCAGATGCTCCCGAGACGTCGACGAGGTGACGCGATGAGCACCGAGAACAGGAGTGTCGATACCCGCAAGGCCTTCACCGAGGAAGACCCCGGTTATCGAAAAGAGCTGGCACCACGTCAGATTCAGATGATCGCCATCGGCGGTGCCATCGGGACCGGGCTGTTCATGGGAGCCGGTGGCCGCCTCCGCGACGCAGGTCCGGCGCTGGTACTGGTGTATGCGCTGTGCGGATTCTTCGCCTTCCTGATCCTGCGCGCTCTGGGCGAACTGGTGATGCACCGGCCGACCTCGGGCTCGTTCGTCTCGTACTCGCGCGAATTCTTCGGCGAGAAGGTCGCTTTCGCGGCCGGCTGGCTGTACTGGATGAACTGGGCGATGACGGCGGTCGTCGACGTGACGGCCGTGGCGTTGTACATGAACTTCTTCAAGAAGTACTGGGCCCCGCTCGGCGACATCGACCAGTGGGTGTTCGCACTCGGGGGCCTGCTGCTCGTTCTCGGTCTGAACCTGGTGTCGGTGAAGGTGTTCGGTGAGCTCGAGTTCTGGTTCGCGCTCATCAAAGTAGTTGCACTGGTGACGTTCCTGTTGATCGGTACCTACTTCGTCATCTTCGGAACGCCCATCGACGGTCAGGAGCCGGGGTTGAGTGTGCTGACCGACAACGGCGGACTGATCCCCAACGGGCTGCTGCCTGCAATCGTGGTGATCCAGGGCGTGGTGTTCGCGTACGCCTCGATCGAGCTGGTCGGCACCGCTGCCGGGGAGACGCAGAACCCCGAGAAGGTCATTCCCAAGGCGATCAACACCGTCATCATCCGTATCGTCGTGTTCTACGTAGGCTCGGTGCTGCTGCTCTCGTTGTTGTTGCCGTACACCAGTTATCAGGCCGGTGAGAGTCCGTTCGTGACGTTCTTCGGAGCCATCGACGTCGAGGGTGCCGACGCGATCATGAACCTCGTGGTCCTCACTGCGGCACTGTCCTCGCTCAACGCCGGCCTCTACTCCACCGGACGCATCCTGCATTCGATGGCGATCGCCGGTTCGGCTCCCGCATTCGCTGCGCGGATGAACAAATCGGGTGTGCCGTACGGCGGAATTGCACTGACGTCGGTGGTGACGCTGCTCGGCGTCGTGCTCAACGCAGTGGTCCCGGCGCAGGCATTCGAGATCGTCCTCAACCTCGCCGCTCTCGGCATCATCAGCGCCTGGGCCGTCATCGTGGCGTGTCAGCTGAAGTTCTGGTCGCTGTCCAAGACCGGTGCGGTCACTCGACCTGCGTTCCGATTGTTCGGTGCCCCGTACACCGGATACGCAACGCTAGGCTTCTTGGCGTGTGTACTCGTGCTGATGGCCTTCGACAAACCGGTCGGTACCTGGACGGTGGCGTCGATCCTGCTCATCGCGCCGATGCTCGTCGGTGGTTGGTTCCTGTGCCGCAAACGAATTCGAGAGGTGGCGGCGCGCAGTGACTGAGGAGTGGAGCCTGCAGGAACGACCCGACAGAACTGACCATGTCGCATTGTTGACTACCGGCGGCACCATCGCCAGTAGTCGCGACGAGCACGGGGTTTCTCGTCCGGTCGCCGGTGTCGGGGTGGATGTCGACGGCGTCGCGGTGCGCGAGGTGATGTCGAAGGACAGCTCGGCCTTGGACTTCGCGGATCTCGACACCATCCGGACGGCGGTGGCGGACGCGCTCGCCGAGGACGGATGCGTCGGAGTGGTGGTGCTGCACGGGACGGACACCATGGAGGAGTCGGCGTTGTACGTCGATCTGTTCCACGACGACGAGCGTCCGGTGGTGTTCACCGGCGCGCAGCGCACTGCCGATCATGTCGATCCGGACGGCCCCGGCAACATTGCCGCGGCAGTGGCAGCAGCGCAGTCCGAGCGTGGTGTGCTGATCGCCTTCGGTGGGCGCTTGCTGCCGGCGCGGGGTGCGATCAAGAAACACACGACCCAGCTCGACGCGTTCCGTTCCGCCGCATTGCCGCGACCGAAACCGTTTCCGTGGAAGCCCATTGCCGGGATCCGCGTGGACATCGTCGCGCTGTATCCCGGTGCCGACGGTCTGCAGATCGATGCGTGCCGCCGGGCGGGGGCGTCGGGCATCGTGCTTCAGGCTCTCGGCTCGGGCAACACCAACGCCGGCGTGGTGCATGCGGTGAAAGAAGCAGTGGCTGCTGGGGTGCACGTGGTCGTCACGACGCGGGTGCCGTTCGGTGAGACCTCGCCGACGTACGGCGGCGGCGGGGGTGGACACGATCTGGTCGATGCGGGTGCGGTGTTCTCCCGGGAACTGCGGGCGGGGCAGGCGCGGATCCAGTTGGCGGCGCTGATTGCGTCGGACGCCACTGACGTGGTTGTCCACAATTCCTTCTCGTAGGCGGGAAACGGGCTGTTTCGATTTCGAGGTGGCCGTCGTTGGGCTGGGTGTGCGCGTAGGAACTATCGGGGTCGCGGGCGTGCCC
>NZ_JAWLRY010000032.1:0-32317 GCF_033142325.1 Rhodococcus sp. IEGM 1370
CGATGGTGCCTGGGGGGTATCGGGTGAGTGGTGGTGTTCTCTTCGGTGAACGCTGCCTCCGATCGGCCGAATCATGGTCCTGCACGGTGGGAATCGACCGGTGAGCAGGCCTAGGTTCGACGAGTCAGGCCGCATGCTTGCCGTGTTCGCTGCGGTCACGACGGTTCTCTACGCTGCCAGCGCTATTGCGTCGTGGTCGAATCTGACCGGTGCTCAGCAGGTTCTGGCCGCGTTGGCTCTGTTGCTGGGTCCGATGGCGATCGTGGTGTTGGCAAGGGCGGGTGTGCCGAGCCCGAAACAGGCGGTGGGGTTCGCGACCGCGTTGTCGGTGATGGCACTCGCCTGTGCGTTGGGCAGTAGCGACACCATGCCTGCGTTCTTGATCTGCGTGCAGGCGGCCATGTTCCTCGGTATGCACATAGGCGCGTTCTGGTCCGAACGCAGCGCAGGCATTTGGGTTGCCGTGCTTGCTGTTTCGGCGGTCATCGGAGCGGCGATCGCGCCGTACGGAACTCCGTTCATCAGTTACATCCTCGTCGCGCTCGGCATCGTCGGTGCGACGGAGGTCTTCGGTGTCTTCGCGCGCCGAATGCGCTATTCCGCAACGCACGACGCGTTGACCGGTCTGCTCAACAGATTCGGGTTCGAATCCAAGATCGAGAAGATGTTGCCGGCGTGTGCGGCTCGCGGATTGTCGGTCAGCCTCGCAGTGCTCGATCTCGACAATTTCAAGGAGATCAACGACGAGTACGGCCACATTGCCGGTGACGTCCTGCTCACTCGCGTCTCGAAGGCCTGGAAGGGGCAGCTGACCAAACGTGACGTTCTGGGTCGGCTCGGTGGAGACGAGTTCGTGCTGTTCATGCCGGGGGTTCTCGAGAAGGAGGCCTGGCAGATCATCGAGCGTCTGCGTCGGGCTCACCGCGCGGAGTGGAGCGTCGGATTGGCCTGCATGCCCGCGGGTCGCCGCTGGGGTGAGATCTATCGGGCAGCCGACGCCGATCTGTACCGGGCAAAGCGAAGCAGGCCGCCGAGGACCAGTCGGCCGTCCGATCCCGACGCCGGTTACAGCGGACCCATTCGCAGAATTGCGCAGTAGCGCTCACTCGACGCATAGTTGATCCCCAGATTTGATCCACAGGCTGGGGATAGATTTCCCGACGCGGTGCTTTTCTCGCGTTGACTCGTCGGAAACGACGATGCTGCGGGGGATACGCGATGGTCACTCTGAACGAATTCAGATCTTGGGACAGCCGCGTGCTGGTAGCGGCGTCCGACAGCCTGATGCACCGGTGGCGGGAGGTTGCCGCCGTGCACGACTCGGTTACCGACGACATCGTGGGAGACGGGTGGGCCGGTCCCGCGGCCGAGGCTGCGCGGGAGGCGATGAGACGTATCCGGTCGGATCTGGCAGACGCCGCAGTCGAGTTGCTTCGGATAGCGACATGCACCGCGGATGCCTCGATCGAGATGGCCGGCCTGGTCGCTGCGCTCCGCTCGGTGGAGCGGACGGCGGCGGATGAGCGATTCGCGGTCGCATCCGACGGCTCGGTGTTCGACCTTGCAGCGTCGTATTCGGTTGCGCTGGTGGACTTGTGGTCGACGATGCGCGAGCGACGGCGGTGCCGTGAGGAGCTCGCCGAACGAATCGCACAGCTGATTCGTACGGCCACGGATTTCGACGACATCCTTGCCCGACGCCTCGTCGGGGGAACCTCCGCAGCCTCCGTTGCGACGGCAGTTGCGGCTTGGGTGCCGCGCGACGGCACACCGGCGGCCAATGCTGCTTTCTGGAGCGCACTCTCGACTGCGGCACGCACCAGGTTGCTGGTCGAACAGCCGGCGCTGATCGGCAATCTCGACGGCCTGCCGGGTCGGGTGCGTGACAGCGCAAATCGGCGGGTGTTGGCCGCAGAGCGTATCCGCCTTCGCGCCGTCGAAGTCGAACTACAGGAAGAGTTGTCCGACAACGTGTTCGGCGGCATCTTCAGCGACGCCGATGCCGGGCTCGAACAAACGCGCACTCGGTTGGCAGCACTCGATGCGATCGACGCGACGCTGGCGCTGGGGGCTCGGCAGCTCCTGGTCCTCGACAATTCCTCGTACGAGGAGACGATGGCGGCCGTCGCGGTGGGAGATGTCGACACGGCGACCCATGTCGCCGTCTTCGTGCCCGGTCTCGGCTCTACCGTGCACGGAAACCTTCCCCGCTACGACGGCGACATGGAGAACATCAAAAACACCGTGCAGCAGCTTGTTTCGCAGGATCCGGCGCAGTCTGCGGCTGCGGTGACCTGGCTGGACTACCAGGCACCTCAGCTCGGTTGGAGCCTGCTCGATCCGGACCGGACCGTTGCCTCGGGTGCGGCTGCGCAGGCAGGAGCGGATCGGTTGATCCCGTTCCTGAACGGTCTCGACGCCGCACGGGCGAGCGATCCGCATCTGTCGGTGTTGGCCCACTCGTACGGATCGCTCACCGCGGCAACTGCTCTTCGAGATGACACCGGGGTCGACGATTTCGTAGCTCTCGGTTCACCGGGACTCGGCACACACAGCCTCGCAGAGCTCCAGATTCCCGTCGGACATGTCTTCGCGGCGGAGGCCACGGGCGACATCGTCGCCGACATGGGTGCATTCGGCCGCGATCCAGGGGCGCTGGACGGAATCACTCTGCTGTCCACGGAGCAATCCGACAGTGCCGGCCGCTCGATCGGGCACAGCGACTATCTCAGCGAGGGCTCCGCCAGCGGCCACAACACGGCACTGGTCGTCGCCGACCGCAGCGCGGAGGCCGTGATCAGAACCAGGCCGGGTCTGATCGACCTACTGCAGAAGGTGCTGTACCTATGACGACGTGTCGTCGTAGTCGGCCAGGCTCGGCGGAACATCGGCGGGCGGCGGCACCTCGTTGCGACGGCGACCGAGGAAGAACACGACACCTCCCACGACGGCAGCAACGGCGCCGAACACCAGAACTCGTCGGGTCCGACGTGATCCCGAGTCGACCGTGACGAGCTCTCGGGTGCGATTCGCTTCGGCGATACGCTCCGCGGTCACTGCCCGCCGCTGCGCAGCCTGCTTGCGGGCCAGTCCGTAACCCTGTTTGGCCAGAAGCAGGCCGACTCCGGCCGGGCCCTTGCTCGCGGCGGATGCGGCGCCGAGCAGGGCGGACGCTGCGGTACCTGTGGTCGACCGAACCCGGTCGGGCTTCGTTGTGCTCGTCATACCCTCACTGTTCCACAACACGGCCCCGCTGAACCCTCCCGATACACCCGACTCGATGCCCGTTGTGAACTGCCCGATCACCCGAGATGGCACGATGGAGGGCGTGACTTCACCAAACAAGACCCAAACGGCCACGCTGCACACCAACCGCGGCGATATCGTCATCGAACTGTTCGGCAATCACGCCCCCAAGACCGTCGCGAACTTCGTCGGTCTCGCGGACGGATCCAAGGAGTACACGACTCAGAACGCGTCGGGTGCCAAGAGCGGACCGTTCTACGACGGCGCGGTCTTCCACCGCGTCATCGACGGCTTCATGATCCAGGGCGGCGACCCCACCGGCACCGGTGCAGGCGGACCGGGCTACAAGTTCGAGGACGAGTTCCACCCGGAGCTCTCCTTCGATCGCCCGTACCTGCTGGCCATGGCAAATGCCGGCCCCGGCACCAACGGCTCGCAGTTCTTCATCACCACCGGCAAGACCCCGCACCTCAACCGCAAGCACTCCATCTTCGGTGAGGTCACCGACGAGGCGTCGAAGAAGGTCGTCGACGCGATCTCGAGCACGCCGGTCGGCCGCGGAGATCGCCCGGTGGACGAGGTCGTCATCAACAACGTCACCATCGCTTGATCTGACCGAAGGACTTTCGACAAGATGACGAACCCCGGCTGGGGTGGCGCGTACGGCGACCAGCCCAACCCACCCCAGTCGGTGTGCGTCCGACATCCCGATCGCCCCACCGGCCTGGCCTGCTCGCGCTGCGGCAGGCCGGCGTGCCCGCAGTGTCTGCAGGCCGCCGCGGTCGGACAGCACTGTGTCGACTGCGTGCGAGAAGGCAACAAGAACGTCCGCACTGCGCAGACCGTCGCCGGTGCACCCATGGCACGGTCCGCCAAGACTCCGCTGACCTACGCCCTGATCGCCGTCAACGTGATCGTCTATGCCATCACGGTGGCGCAGTCCGGCGATCCGATGAACAACACTTCCGGATCCGAACTCGCCCGCGGTTGGGCTCTCAACAGCCTGCTCGTCGCCGACGGCGACGTGTTCCGCCTGATCGGCAGCGGCTTCGTTCACTACGGGCCGATACACCTGCTCGTGAACATGTTCGCGCTGTACATCATCGGCCGTGACGTGGAACTCGTGCTCGGTCGAACCCGCTACCTGGTCGTCTACTTCCTCTCCCTCCTCGGAGGAAGCGCGTCGGTGATGCTGCTGGAGAATCCCCTGACGCTCACCGTCGGCGCGTCCGGTGCAGTCTTCGGTCTACTGGGCGCACAGGCCGTGATCCTGCTACGGCTCAAGCGAAGCCCGGCACCCATCCTCGTCATCATCGCGGTGAACATCTTCATCAGCATCTCGATCCCCAGCATCTCGCTGTGGGGACATATGGGCGGTCTCGTCGCCGGAGCCGCCGCCACCGCCGGTCTGGTGTTCTTGTCCAACCGAACCCGAGACACGGGACAACAACGAACCAGGGCCGGCCTGTCCATGGCATGGCTCTCGGTCATCGCCGTCGCTCTGGTGTCCCTGGGCATCATCGCGATCCGTGTTCTCGACCTGCGCGCCCAGATGGGCCTCTAGCAAGTCCACTCGATGTGACATTGACCCCCGAAAAGTCCACTGAATGTCACATTGAGTGACCACGGGGGCCGGACGATCAGGTGTTGCGAGGCACCAAGCCGTGGGTTTCGAGTGCGTCGTATACGTCTCGAGGGTCGGTTCCGAGGTCCCATCTGCCGAAGATGATCAGTCGATCGTCGTCTTCGCCGGGTGGGCGGATGTCCAGTTCGAGCATCGGAACGCGTCGCCCCAGGCGTGGGTATTTCACGATTTTGACGCGCACGATGTCGTTGCGGGTGTAGGTGCGTAGGCCGCCGAGGCGTTTCATCACCAGTGTTCCGTCGTGGGTGATGGCCAGTCGGGGGCGTTGTGCGGCGGCGAGTGCGGCGATGATCCACATTCCGACGGCGGCGAGTCCGACGAGGAATGTTCCGGCTGCGTCGGTGGAGGAGAGTGCGGCTCCGATTCCGAGGGCGATTCCGCCTGCGACCAGGGCTGCGACGGCGATGAGGGGCGTCGCCCATCGCTGTTCGTACACACCCTGTGGATCGTTTTCAGAGTTATCCACAGGGTTTATCCACATTGGGGATGAATGACATCGATGTAACTCGGCAGGTTCTCAGCGCCACCGCATGGTCATGACGAGTCCGACGACCATGAACCCGAAGCCGATCAGGAAGTTGTAGGCGCCGAGGTTTCCGATGAAGGCGATGTCCTCGGAAGCCAGGTAGTAGACGATCAGCCACAGCAGCCCGACCAGCATGAATCCCAGCATCAGCACCACGTACCAGACCGGTGACGGTCCGGCGTTGACCTTGACCGGCGTACGGTTCGCCGGGTTGATCGTGTAGTCGTTCTTCTTCCGTACCTTCGACTTCGGCATTGCTTCCTCTTCGCGTTCGTGACGGCCCGCGGCACTGCGGCCGTACCTGTGGACAACTGACGATCGGAACCTGTGGATCGACGGGTGCCGCGCATCCCCAGGCTATTGTCGCCTGGAGGACCGTGACGGTCACCGACCCGGTTGCTGTACACGCTAACGCAGGTGAGCCCAGCACCGACCCACCGGACAAATTGCGAGCACCCGTGACACGACGATCGACTGCCCCCGCCGACACTCGTTGGTGGGTGCTCGCCGTCGCGGTGTGCGCTGTCGTCGGTCTGCTGCTCGGTACCACCAGACACGTTTCCGATGGCACCGAACTCCGTGGAGGGGACACCACCCGACTCGCCGACCTCGTCGATGCAGCTCAGAGCAGCAGCGTGGAGGCCGAGCGCAGCAGGGACACGCTCGAGCAGCAGGTCGAGTCCATTCAGCAGCGCACTGCGACCGGGGACACCGAGGTCGCCGACGCCCTGGCCCGCATCGATTCCCTGGCCGACGCTGCGGGACGCGAGGCCGCGTCCGGCGGCGGTGTGACCGTCACGATGGCGGACGCTCCCCGCGGTGCGGACGGTTCGTACGCCTCGGACGCGTCACCGGACGATCTGGTGGTCCATCAGGTCGATGTGCAGAGCGTGCTCAACGCGTTGTGGGCCGGTGGAGCGTCGGCGATCGCGATGCAGGATCAACGGCTGGTGGCCTCGTCGGCTCCGCGCTGCATCGGGAACACCCTTCTTCTCGGCGGGCGTACATACAGTCCGCCGTACGTGATGACGGCGATCGGGGATTCGGATCGGCTGCGCGCGGCGTTGAAGAACGAGCCGGGTGTGCGGTTGTACGAGCAGTACGCGCTGAGATACGGCCTCCGCTACGACGTCTCGGTGTCCGAGGACCTGTCGGTGCCCGCGTACTCCGAATCGGTGCGCATGCGGTATGCACAGCCTCGCTGAGTACGCTGTCCACATGCGTATTCTCGTCGTCGACAACTACGACAGCTTCGTCTTCAACCTCGTCCAGTACCTGGGTCAGTTGAATGCCGATGTCGAGGTCTGGCGCAACGACGACGAGCGCCTCACCGACCGCGATGCCGTCGCTGCCCGGTTCGACGGCGTTCTGCTCAGCCCGGGACCGGGCACGCCGCAGCGCGCAGGTGCCACGATGGATCTGGTCTCGGCCAGCGCTCGCACGAAGACGCCCCTGCTCGGGGTCTGTCTGGGCCATCAGGCGATCGGTGCAGCCTTCGGTGCAACCGTCGAGAAGGCCCCGGAGCTGCTGCACGGCAAGACGAGTCTGGTGCACCATTCGGGCGTCGGAGTTCTGGAGGGCATGAACGAGCCCTTCACCGCCACTCGCTACCACTCGCTGACCGTCCGGGAGGACACCATCCCGGCCGAACTCGAGATCATCGGGCGCACCGAATCGGGTCTGGTCATGGCGATGAGGCACACCGAGCTTCCGATTCACGGCGTCCAGTTCCACCCGGAGTCCATCCTCACCGAGGGCGGACACCGCATGCTGGCGAACTGGCTGACCGTCTGCGGAATGCCCACCGACCCCGGTCTCGTCGCCAAGCTCGAAGCTCAGGTCGCCGAGGCGTTCGCCTGAGCTCGACCCGAGGTGTCTAGCCGGTCGGAATACCCAGCGCCCCGATGCTCACGGTGATGGTGTCGGACTTGCTGATCTCCGAGCCTGCCGGCTGAGTCTGGTTCACGATGCGGCCGACCATCAGTGGGTCGAGCGTCGATTGCCTCGACGTCGACAGGTCCGACGCGGTTCCGGTCCATCCTGCCGATTCCAGTGCTGTCAGAGCCTGAGCTTCGGTGAGTCCGGCCAGGTCCGGCATCGGGATCTTGTCTCCGTTCGACACGCGCAATGTCACGACCGTGTTCTCGGCGACGTTGGCACCACCGGCGGGGTCCGTCGAGACGACCTGTCCCACCGGCTGACTGGAGTCGATGTTCTCTATCTGGACGCGGAGACCGGCACCCGCCACGTTCGGCTGCGCAACGTCGACGAGCTGGCCGACGACGTTGGGCATCCGTACCTGCGCCGGGCCGGAACCGAGCGTGATGCGAACCTGCGAGTCGGCGTTCATGCTCACGCCCGAGGACGGGTTCTGTTCGACGACCCTGTCGAGGTTCTCCGGCGTGGACGGTGCCCGGGCGACGGTGGGATCGAGTTGAAGGCCCACCTCGTTCAAGGCGTCCGACGCCTCCTGTTGCGTTCTTCCGGTCAGTCGCGGCACCTGCACCTGCTGGGGGCCCGAGGAGACGTCGAGTTGGATGTCCCCGGGTGATTCGGTCTGTGATCCCGCGGCGGGGTTGGTGCCGATCGCGGACCCTTCGGGAACCGACGCATCCGGTCTCTCCTGCACGGTGACGCGCAGGCCGACATTCTCGAGTTCCCGCTGGGCCTCGTCTGCGACGAGGCCGGCGACGGACGGCACGGTGACGGACGTGGGCTCAGCTCCGGGACCGAGGGACCACAGGAATGCTCCGACGATCGCGACGACGATGATCGACGCCGCGGAGATCAGCGCGATCTTCAGGCCCCGACGGCTCCTGGGTTCGTTGTCGGGTTCGGTGTGCTTCGACGGGCGGGGTGTGCCGGCGGCTGCAGCTGCCGGCTTGTCCTTGCCGGAGAAGTCCGCCTGCCGTGAATCGACCGATCCGAGAATCGTGGTGCGGTCCTCGTCGTTCATGACCATCGGGGCGCTCGGACGTTGACCGCCGAGCACCCGGACCAGGTCGGTGCGCATCTCGGCGGCACTCTGGTAGCGGTTGGCGGGATTCTTGGCCATCGCCTTGAGGATGATCGAGTCGAGTTCACGCGGCACCGTGTCGTTGACCAGCGACGGCAGCTGAGGATCCTCGCGCACGTGCTGATAGGCGACCGCGACCGGGGAATCACCTTTGAACGGGGGCTCGCCGGTGAGGATCTCGAACAGCACACAGCCGAGCGAGTAGACGTCCGATCGAGCGTCGACCTGTTCGCCGCGAGCCTGCTCGGGCGACAGGTACTGCGCGGTTCCGATGACGGCGGCCGTCTGAGTCATCGGCGACGAGGAATCGGCGATGGCGCGCGCGATACCGAAGTCCATCACCTTCACCGCGCCCGCGTTGTTGATCATGATGTTCGCGGGCTTGACGTCGCGGTGCACGATGCCGTTGCGGTGGCTGAAATCGAGTGCAGCACAGACGTCGGCGATGACCTCCATGGCTCGACGCGGCGCCATGGGTCCTTCGGCGCGCACGATGTCGCGGAGGGTGTCGCCGTCGACGTATTCCATGACGATGAACGGGAGCGGACCGGCTTCGGTCTCGGCTTCACCGGTGTCGTACACGGCGACGATGGCCGGGTGGTTCAGTGCGGCCGCGTTCTGGGCTTCGCGTCGGAACCGCAGATAGAACGTGGGGTCGCGAGCAAGATCGGCGCGCAGAACCTTGATGGCGACGTCGCGGTCCAGCCGAGTGTCACGTGCCAGATGAACCTCGGACATGCCGCCGAATCCGAGTATCTCGCCCAGCTCGTAGCGAGAGGAGAGCGTACGGGGAGTCGTCATCGTTGTCCTTGTGGATCTTGCTGGAATGGAATCTCGATCAGCGGACGTCGCGTCGTCGTCTCGGTGGGCTCCGCCGAGGTGGTCGTGGTTTCCTCGGTGGTCGTCGGCTCCTCCGTGGTGGTCGTCGTCGTGGTCGTCGTGGTTTCTTCGGTGGTGGTGGTCTCTTCGGTGGTCGTGGGTTCGGTCGTCGTGGTCGTGGTGGTGGTCGGCTGCGTGGTGGTCGTGGTCGGCGGCACGAACGGCGTCGGCGTGTCGTCCCTGCCCCCGGTCAACAGCACGTAACCGCCGATGAGGATGGCCAGCAGCAGCAGTCCGGCACCGCCCCAGGCGAGGGCCTTCTGCGCCGACGACATTCCGGTGGACTCGGGTACGGCGGCCGCAGCCGTTCCGGTGGCCGGTCCGCGGTACTCGCGCTGCGACGTCGGCATCATCTGGGTGCTCGACGGCGGCTGCGGGCTGGGCACGACGCCCGGCATCATGACCCTGCCGGTGCCCGAACCGCGGGAGTTTCCGGGCGCAGGCGGGCGTCGGCCGGCCCGGACTGCGGCGACGGCGTCGGCGAATTCGCCACCGTTGGCGTAGCGTGCGGCCGGGTCCTTCACCATCGTGATCTCGATGAGTTCGCGGACGGCGGGAGGCAGGTCGAGTGGCATGGGGGCCGGCGTTTCGCGCACGTGCTTCATGGCCACGGTCAGCGCGCCGTCGCCCACGAAGGGCCGCGTGCCCGCGAGTACTTCGTATCCGACGACTCCGAGCGAGTAGACGTCGGAAGCCGAGGTTGCCTCCTCGCCGAGTGCCTGCTCGGGGGCGATGTACTGCGCTGTGCCCATGACCATTCCGGTCTTGGTCACCGGGGACGCGTCGACGGCTTTGGCGATGCCGAAGTCGGTGATCTTGACCTGGCCGGTGGGGGTGATCAGGATGTTGCCCGGCTTGACGTCGCGGTGGACGACGCCTGCGGTGTGTGCGATCTGCAGCGAACGGCCGGTCTGCTCGAGCATGTCGAGGGCATGGCCGAGCGGCAAGCGGGACATGCGACCCAGCACGGCGTTGAGCGGCTCACCGTTGACCAGTTCCATCACCAGGTAGGCCAGTGATTCGCCCGCGCCGTCGCGGGTCTCGCCGTAGTCGTAGACGCCGGCGATTCCTGGATAGTTCAGCTGCGCGGTGGTGCGTGCCTCGAACCTGAAGCGCTGCAGGAACTCCGGGTCCTCGGAGAATTCGGCCTTGAGTACCTTGACCGCGACACGGCGATCGAGGCGGTTGTCCATCGCTTCCCACACCTGCCCCATACCGCCGGTGGCGATGAGGCGCAGAAGTCGATAGCGCTGCGCGATGACAGCTCCGTTGCTCAGTGGCACTTCACGTCACCTCCCCTGCAATGCGGCTGCGATGACGGCGCGCCCGATGGGTGCGGCCACGGATCCACCGGTCGCGGCGAGGGCTCGATCGCCGCCGTCCTCGACGATGACGGCAATGGCGACCTTGGGATCCTCGGCGGGTGCGAAGCCGATGTACCAGGCATGCGGCGGGGTGTTACGCGGGTCCGAACCATGTTCTGCGGTACCGGTTTTCGATGCGATCTGGACCCCGGGGATCTTGCCCTCCCCGCTGGTGTTGTTCTCGGAGCCGATCATCAGGTCGGTCAGAGTCGCCGCGGTGGCCGAGCTGATCGCCTCGCCCATGGCCTTCGGCTGGTAGCTCGACAGGTCGGACAGGTCGGGAGATTGCAGCTGCTGCACCAGGTTCGGGGCCATCCGCACGCCGCCGTTGGCGACGGTGGCGGCGATGACGGCGTCCTGCAGCGGGGTCAACGCCACGTCGCGCTGACCGATGCTGGACTGGCCGAGGGCGGCGTCGTCGTCGATGGGTCCGATGGTGCTGTCGGCGACGGTGAGCGGAATGGTCGTGTCCTCACCGATGCCGAACGCCGCGGAAGTCTCGCGCATCCTGTCCACCCCCGTATCGACGCCGAGCTCGACGAAGGCGGTGTTGCACGAGCGTGCGAACGCTTCACGCAGCGTTGCCGTCTGGCCACCGCCGCACGTCGAACCGTTGTAGTTCTCCAGCGTCGTGGAAGTTCCCGGCAACGTGATGTTCGACGCGGCCGTGAGTTGATCGTCCGGTGTGGCGCCCGCTTCGAGTGCGGCTGCGGTGGTGATCACCTTGAACGTCGATCCGGGTGGGTAGGTCTGCGAGATCGCCCGGTTGACCATTGGCTTCTCGGGATCGTTGCTCAGGTTCTCCCATGCCGCGGTGGTGGTGCTGCCGTCGTGGCTGGCCAGCAGGTTCGGGTCGTAGCTGGGGGTGCTGGCCATGGCGAGGATGTTGCCGGTGGCCGGGTCGAGGGCCACCACTGAGCCGGTGTATCCCTTGGCGGTCAGCTGGTCGTATGCGACCTGCTGAACGACGGGGTCGATGGTGGTGACGACGTTGCCGCCGCGGGGGTCTCGGCCGGAGATGAGGTCGAACAGTCGTCCACCGAAGAGCCGGTCGTCGGATCCGTTGAGCACGGGATCCTCGGCGCGTTCGAGGCCGCTGCTCGAGTACAGCATCGAGTAGTAGCCGGTGATCGGCGCGTTGGCCTGCGGGCTGGCCGGGGAGATCGAATTCTGGGGGTAGGTGCGCAGGTACTTGTAGCGGTCGTCGGTCGGGACCGAGGATGCGAGCACCTGGCCGCCTGCCGAGATCTGACCGCGCTGGCGGGAGTACTCGTCGAGCAGTACCCGTGAGTTCCTCGGGTCGGTGCGCAGATCGTCGGCCTTGATGACCTGGAGGTAGGTGGCGTTGGCGAGCAGTGCCACGACCATGACCATCACGGCGATGGACACGCGGCGCAGGGGAGTGTTCATGCGCGCTTCACCATCTCGGTGGGTGCCTCCGCGATGGGCGCTGCGGGGGCGGGCTTCTTCTTGGGCTTTGCCGGCTCACGGGCTGCGTCGGAGATCTTGATCAGCAGCGCGAGGAGCAGGTAGTTGGCGAGAAGCGACGATCCTCCGTAGGACAGATAGGGCGTGGTGAGGCCGGTGAGTGGGATGAGTTTGGTGACGCCGCCGACGACGACGAACAGCTGGATGGCAATGGTGAACGACAATCCGGCAGCAAGCAGTTTGCCGAAGCTGTCGCGAACGGCCAGCGCGGTACGCATGCCGCGGATGATGAACAGCAAGTACAGGATCAGGACGGCGGTCAGGCCGATGAGGCCGAGCTCTTCGCCGACCGTCGCGATGATGAAGTCCGTCTTGGCGAACGGCACCTGGGAGGGCCGACCACTACCGAGCCCGGTACCCGCCAACCCGCCCGTGGCGAAGCTGAACATCGACTGGACGATCTGGTAGCCGGTGTCGTTGTAGTCGTCGAACGGACGCAGCCAGGTGTCGGTGCGGATCTTGACGTGGCCGAACACCTGATATGCGAAGAGGAATCCGACGAGCAGCAGTCCGAAACCGATGATCAACCAGCCGACGCGTTCGGTGGCGATGTAGATCATCACCAGGACGGTTCCGAAGATCAGCAGCGACGTACCGAGGTCCTTCTCGAACACCAGCACGCCGACGGAGACGATCCAGACCACCAGGATCGGCCCCAGATCGCGTGCCCGCGGGAAGTCCATTCCGAGGAAGTGCTTGCCGGCGACGGTGAACAGTTCCCGCTTGGCGACCAGCAACGATGCAAAGAAGATGAGCAGCAGAATCTTCGCGAACTCCCCGGGCTGAATACTGAAGCCGGGCAGCCGAATCCAGATCTTCGATCCGTTGACCTCGGAGAAGGCCGACGGCAGCATCGCCGGGATGGCCAGGAGCACCAGCCCGGCGAGACCGACGGTGTAGCCGTAGCGAGCCAGGGTGCGGTAATCACGCAGCAGCACCAGCAGAGCGACGAAACCGGCGATGGCCAGCGTCGTCCAGAGCACCTGCTGGTTGGCATCGGGCGAGGGAATGGGGTTTCCGAGATACTGAGCCTGCTGCTCGTCGGCCAGGTCGAGACGGTGAATGAGCACCAGACCGAGCCCGTTGAGCAGCGCCACGATCGGTAGCAGCAGCGGATCCGCGTAGGGCGCAAAGCGTCGCACAGCCAGGTGCGCCACCGTCATCAACGCGAGATAGGCCACCGCGTACTTCGCCAGATCCCAGGTGATGGTCTGTTCCTGACTGGCTTCGACCAGTACCAACGAGATCGTGGTGATCAGGACCGCGGCCCCGAGCAGAAGCAACTCGACCCCGCGCCGGTTCGATTGAATCGGCGCAGGCGCGAATCCTTCGGGTGGACTCGGAAAGGATCCTCCGGCGGACGGATTGGAACTCATCGAGTACCGGTCCTGCAGTTCTGACCGGGAATCTGCGGGACCGTCGGTGTCGGTACCGCAGTGGTGGTCGGTGCCGCCTCGGGAACGGGCTCCGCAGCCGGGGGCAACGGAACTCCGGGCGGCGGAATGATCGTCGTCGGAGTCGGTTCGACAGTCGTGGTGACGACCGGTTCGGTCTCGCACACCTGGAGCAGGTCACCGGAGGCCAACCGCTCGACCTGACCGCGCGCGTCGTCGAGAGATCCGGACGGCAAGCCGGCCGTGACCTGCTCGCGCGCGGCAGGCAGAAGGTCGTCGATCTCGAACGGAACACAGTCCGCCGGAGCGGCATCCGGAGCGGTCAGCGTGACGGCTCCGTCGTCGTCGAGGCAGCCGATCAGTTCCACGCTCTGCAGCGAGTAGCCCAGTACCGAGCCGGGAAGGCCCCTCAGCACGGTCACCTTGCTGTTGTCGGCACCGACGTAGTAGTTGCCTCTGATGATCGAATTGGCAACGAGCGCACCGATTGCCGCCAGCACCACCAGGGTCAGGGCGATCAACGTCCAGCGGAGTTTGTGCGACTTCTTCTCGGGCGTGACGACCGGGCTGGTGACGCGCTTGGGCGTCGTACGCGGTGGTCGCATCGCGGCGGCGCGTCCGGCCGCGGTGTTGGGCGGAGGGGCGTCTTCCTCGTCCTCGGTGCTGGCGGCACCGCCGAGGATGGGGTGGCTCTGTCCGTAGTCGAGGTCGATCACGTCGGCGACGACGACCGTCACGTTGTCGGGTCCGCCGCTGCGCAGCGCGAGTTCGATCAGGCGATCGGCGCACGGGCCCGTCTCGCCCTCGTTCATGGTGTTCTCGATGGTTTCGTCGCTGACGACGTCCGAGAGGCCGTCGGAGCACAGCAGGTAGCGGTCGCCTGCACGTACTTCCCGAACGGTGAGGGTCGGCTCGATCTCGTTTCCGGTGAGGGCACGCATGATGAGCGAACGCTGCGGGTGGGTGTGCGCCTGTTCGGCGGTGATGCGGCCCTCGTCGACGAGTGACTGGACGAAGGTGTCGTCGCGAGTGATCTGGGTGAGCGAGCCGTCGCGCAGCATGTACGCACGTGAGTCGCCGATGTGTACCAGTCCGATTCGCTTGCCCGCGAACAGGATTGCGGTCAGCGTGGTTCCCATGCCGTCGAGCTCGGGTTCGTCCTCGACCTGATCTGCGATGGACGCGTTGCCTTCGCGGGTTGCTGCCTCCAGCTTGCCCAGCAGATCCTCGCCGGGCTCGTCGTCGTCGAGATGAGCCAAGGCGGCGATCATCAACTGCGAGGCCACTTCACCGGCCGCGTGACCGCCCATGCCGTCGGCCAGCGCCAGTAGGCGAGCCCCGGCGTACACGGAGTCCTCGTTGTTGGATCGAACCAGACCGCGATCACTGCGGGCGGCGTAGCGAAGGACGAGGGTCACGGGCGCAACTCGATCACGGTCTTGCCGACGCGGACAGGAGTGCCAAGGGGCACGCGAACAGCGGTGGTCACCTTCGCGCGGTCGAGGTAGGTGCCGTTGGTCGAACCGAGGTCCTCGACGTACCAGTCACCGCCGCGGGGCGAGATGCGCGCATGCCGCGTCGACGAGTAGTCGTCTGTCAGAACGAGAGTGGAGTCGTCCGCGCGTCCTATGAGGACGGGCTGCGTTCCGAGCGAGATACGCGTTCCGGCGAGACCGCCCTGGGTCACCACGAGGTACTTGGCCACCTTCTGCTTGTTGAACGACGGAAGAACCTTCGAGCCGCCGGAGTAGCGAGCAGGCACTCGCATGCCTGCGGCCGCGTAGATGTCGCTGCGCAAGGTGCGAAGGACGGCCCAGACGAAGAACCACAACAACAGCAGGAAGCCCGCCCTTGTCAGTTGCAGAATCAATCCCTGCACGACGATTCACCTCCTCCTTCGCAATCGACCTGCATCCCGCCCACGCGAAAAGCCGCGGCGCGGCAGACATGGTTGCCTCGCAGCATCATAGGGTCAAGCAGCTCGTGTGGACGACATACGGGTCGGCGAGAGTGCGAGTCGAACCGCCACCCGAGCCCACGAAAGATCGTCAGACGATCCGGACCAGAATTTCGGAGTGGCCGGCCCGAATGACGTCGCCGTCGGCCAGTTGCCAGTCCTGCACCGGAGCGCCGTTGACGGTGGTGCCGTTGGTGGAACCGAGATCGGAGAGCATGGCCACGCGGCCGTCCCACCGGATCTCGATGTGTCGACGCGAAACGCCGGTGTCGGGGAGTCGGAACTGTGCGTCCTGACCACGGCCGATGATGTTCTGACCGTCACGAAGCTGGAAGTAGCGGCCGCTGCCGTCTTCGAGCTGCAGCGTCGCGGCCAACGCCTGACTGCGAGCTTCGTACGAGGCGGGCTGGTCGTAGCCGTACCCGTCACCGCGATCGCCCGCGCCCTGCTGCGGGTAGCCGCGACCGTAGGCGGCCGGGGCAGGCGGGTAGTCGTAGCCGGGCTGCTGGTAGCCGGGCTGCTGATACCCGGCGGCCTGGGGCTCGGCGTACCGACCGGACGGGTCGTTGTACGCCTGCTCCTGGTACGGAGCCTCCGAGTACGCAGCACTGTCGGCACCGCTGTACTGGTAGCCCTGAGCGTCGTAACCCTGCGCGTTGTAGCCGTGGGCGTCGTAACCCTGCGCGTTGTAGCCGTGGGCGTCGTAACCCTGCGCGTTGTAGCCCTGGGCGTCGTACCCCTGATCCTGGCCGCCGGGCGCGCCGTAGGCGTGCGGGTCGTAGCCCTGATCCTGACCGGCTGCGCTGTAGGCCTGACCCTGCTCGGGGTACGGCTGCTCGTCGTAGCCGCCGTTGTACGGCTGCTGGTCGTAGCGCGGGTCGTGCTCGGCCGGCGCGTAGGCCTGGGCGTCGTAGCCGTTCTGTTCACGTGCTGGGTAGCGCGGATCCTGGCCACCGGCGTAACCGTTGCGCGCGCGCGGATCGGGGCGATGACCGTCCGCGGGGTCGCGTTGCGGGTCGTAGCCTGGGTTCTGCGTCATGTGGCCGGCTCCTGGTGTCGACATCGGTGGGGCAGACGGTCGCTGCGTAGCTGAAGGGACGGGACTCGGTGCTGCTTGTGCCGACGCGCCCTGCTGCGGGAACTCGTTCCGTGCAGCAGTCGCCGATCGTCCCACATCGGGATCGACCGAGCCACTGGCACGGAACTGTCCGGTGTGAAGGGTGGGCGACGGCTCGAAGCGAACCACCACGTCGCCGTAGGTCTGCCAGCCTTGATCGCGGATGTAATCGTCGAGGTGACGTGAGAACGCCTTGACCGTCAGTTCTCGGTCACCGGCGAGTTCGGCGTGGTCCGAGCTGTTGATGGTGATCACGTAGCTGTTGGGTGCCAGGAGGTGCCCGCCGTCCAGGGGCCGAACCAGGTCCGACGCTTCCTGCTGGAGCGCTGCCTCCACCTCCGCCGGTACGACGCCTCCGCCGAACACGCGGGCGAAGACGTCGCCGACAGCGCCCTGGAGCTTGCGTTCGAAACGCTGAACGATGCCCATCGTGACCCCTCCTCTCACTGTGTTCTTCCACCGTGTGGTGCCTGCTGGTGTGCAGGTCGCGACAGCCGCGTGTCATCACGAGGTCGCGCTCCAAGCATGATATACGGTGCCGCCGACGGGGACTGCCCGCCGCCGTCGGCTCACGGCACCTCGACGCGGCGATTTTCGAGCGCGGCATGGTGCGTGTTAGTGTTCTCGCCGTCACCCGGGCGGGTGGCGGAATGGCAGACGCGCTGGCTTCAGGTGCCAGTGTCCTTCGGGACGTGGGGGTTCAAGTCCCCCTCCGCCCACCACACTGGCCGCAGCTGATTCGATCGCTGCGGCCAGTAGTTTTTTCCGGTCCTTTTTCCTCGAATCGTCTTACAGGCGTGTGATTCTCGGCCGATGTCGGTGCCGGTGTCCAAGGCCCGGTCCCGAGGGCGTCGCGCATCCGGAAATTCGCAGGTGAAAGCCCGTAATAGGCTTACCTTATTTGCGGTGGCACCCAGGTACTGACTTATCGTTCGTAGTTGGATCGGCCTCACCACGGCCGGATCCGCCAAAACCCATTTTCTACCACGCGCCCACCTGCTCGTGCAGAGGAAAGCGTCGACGATCGACAGGTGCAGCTTCAACGGCGAGGACGCACCGCAGGCCGTTCGTGCAGCCGGTTACACCACACCGTCGCCGACGAGTATCAAGGCTGGACTTATCCGAAGGCTAGGTATGAAGCACACTCCGGGCCCGCAAGGCCTCTACGATCCCGCCAACGAACACGACTCCTGTGGTGTCGCGTTCGTGGTGGACATGCACGGTCGACGCAGTCGCGACATCGTCGAGAAGGCGATCACCGCACTGGTCAACCTCGAGCACCGCGGTGCTGCCGGCTCCGAACCGAACACCGGTGACGGTGCGGGCATTCTGATCCAGGTTCCGGACGCGTTCTTCCGCGCCGTCGTAGATTTCGAGCTTCCCGCGCCCGGCGCGTACGCAACCGGTGTCGCATTTCTTCCGCAGGGCCGCAGCGACGCAGCACGCGCCTGCGAGGGTGTCGAGCGCATCGTCGTCAGCGAGGGCCTGACGGTTCTCGGTTGGCGTGAGGTTCCCACCGACGATTCCTCTCTCGGCGCTCTGGCGCGCGACGCGATGCCGACCTTCCGGCAGTTGTTCCTCGCTGCTCCCGACGCGTCGATCACCGACCTCGAACTCGAGCGTCGTGCGTTCGTCATCCGCAAGCGGGTCGAGCACGAGCTGGGCGAAGAGGGCGCGGGCAAGGACGGCCCCGGCCGCGAGACCGTGTACTTCCCGTCACTGTCCTCGCAGACCTTCGTCTACAAGGGAATGCTGACCACGCCTCAGCTCAAGGGCTTCTACCTCGACCTGCAGGACGAGCGCGTGGAAAGTGCACTGGGACTTGTGCATTCGCGCTTCTCGACCAACACGTTCCCGTCGTGGCCGCTGGCGCATCCGTTCCGACGCGTCGCCCACAACGGCGAGATCAACACCGCCACCGGCAACGAGAACTGGATGCGTGCCCGCGAGGCGCTCATCACGTCCGACGTGTTCGGCGGTTCCGAGGCGCTCGAGAAGATCTTCCCTGTGGTCACCCACGGAGCAAGTGACACAGCACGTTTCGACGAGGTGCTCGAGCTGCTGCACCTCGGTGGACGCAGCTTGCCGCACGCCGTGCTCATGATGATTCCCGAGGCGTGGGAGCGGCACGAGTCCATGGACCCCGCACGTCGGGCGTTCTACAAGTACCACTCCTCGCTGATGGAGCCCTGGGACGGACCGGCGTCGGTGTGCTTCACCGACGGCACCGTCATCGGCGCGGTCCTGGACCGCAACGGCCTGCGTCCGAGCCGGCTGTGGGTCACCGACGACGGTCTGGTCGTCATGGCCTCCGAGGTCGGCGTACTCGACATCGATCCGTCGAAGGTCGTCCGCAAGGTTCGCCTGCAGCCCGGCCGCATGTTCCTGGTGGACACCGCGCAGGGCCGCATCGTCTCCGACGACGAGATCAAGGACGAGCTCGCTGCCGAGCATCCGTACCAGCAGTGGCTCGACGAGGGCTTGACCTCGATCGACGATCTGCCCGAGCGTCCGCACGTGCACATGCCGCACGACCGCGTGCTCATCCGTCAGCAGATCTTCGGGTACACCACCGAGGAACTGAACGTGCTGGTCTCGCCCATGGCGAAGTCCGGTGCCGAGGCCATCGGTTCCATGGGTACCGATACCCCGATCGCCGTGCTGTCGGCTCGCCCGCGGATGCTGTTCGACTACTTCTCGCAGCTGTTCGCGCAGGTCACCAACCCGCCGCTCGATGCCATCCGCGAGGAGATCGTCACCAGCCTCGGCGGCACCATCGGACCCGAGGGCGATCTGCTCAACCCGGGTGCCGACGGCTGCAAGCAGATCGTGCTTCCGCAGCCGATCCTGCACAACGACGACCTCGCCAAGCTCGTCCACATCAACGACGAAGGCACGCAGGAAGAGCTGCGCTCGGTGGTCGTGCGCGGCCTCTACCCGGTGTCCGAGGGCGGCGAGGGTCTCCGAAAGTCGTTGGAGGCCATTCGCGCTCAGGTGTCCGCTGCCATCTCCGGTGGCGCGCGGATCATCGTGCTCTCGGACCGTGAGTCCAGCGAGAAGCTCGCTCCGATTCCGTCGCTGCTGCTCACCTCCGCGGTGCACCATCACCTCGTTCGGGAGAAGACCCGCACCAAGGTCGGTCTGATCATCGAGGCCGGTGATGCCCGCGAGGTGCACCACATGGCTCTGCTCATCGGTTTCGGTGCCGCAGCGGTCAACCCGTACATGGCGTTCGAGTCCATCGAGGACATGATCGAGCGCGGCTCCCTCACCGACATCTCCTTCGACAAGGCGGTGTCCAACTACATCAAGGCCGCGGGCAAGGGTGTGCTCAAGGTGATGTCCAAGATGGGCATCTCGACCCTCGCGTCGTACACCGGAGCTCAGCTGTTCCAGGTCATCGGCCTCTCGCAGGAACTGGTCGACGAGTACTTCACCGGCCTCAACAGCCACCTGGGCGGAATCGATCTCGACCAGGTCGCCGACGACGTCGCAGCGCGGCACGCGGTCGCGTACCTCGACAACCGTCAGGAGCGCGCGCACCGCGAGCTCGAAACCGGTGGCGAATACCAGTGGCGTCGGGAAGGGGAGTACCACCTCTTCAACCCGGACACGGTGTTCAAGCTGCAGCACTCCACCCGCACCGGTCAGTACGACATCTTCAAGGAATACACGAAGATGGTCGACGACCAGTCCGAGCGACTCGCGTCGCTGCGCGGTCTGTTCCGCTTCAAGACCGAAGAGCGGCAAGCTATTTCGATCGACGAGGTCGAGCCGGCCAGCGAGATCGTCAAGCGTTTCTCCACCGGTGCGATGAGCTACGGCTCCATCTCGGCCGAGGCGCACGAGACCCTCGCCATCGCGATGAACCGTCTCGGCGGGCGCTCGAACTCCGGTGAGGGCGGCGAGGACGTCTCGCGGTTCGAGCCGGACGAGAACGGCGACTGGCGACGCAGTGCCATCAAGCAGGTCGC
This sequence comes from Rhodococcus sp. IEGM 1370, assembly GCF_033142325.1. Classification (NCBI taxonomy): domain Bacteria; kingdom Bacillati; phylum Actinomycetota; class Actinomycetes; order Mycobacteriales; family Nocardiaceae; genus Rhodococcus; species Rhodococcus sp. IEGM 1370. Next base: position 20,607 of record NZ_JAWLRY010000032.1, read on the forward strand.
GTCGGGACGCTTCGGCGTCACCTCGCACTACCTGACCAACTGCACCGACATCCAGATCAAGATGGCGCAGGGAGCCAAGCCCGGTGAGGGTGGCCAGCTTCCGGCGCACAAGGTGTACCCGTGGGTCGCCGAGGTTCGGCATTCGACGCCCGGCGTCGGCCTGATCTCGCCGCCGCCGCACCACGACATCTACTCGATCGAGGATCTCGCGCAGCTGATCCACGACCTGAAGAACGCCAACCCGCAGGCCCGCATCCACGTGAAGCTGGTCTCCGAGGTCGGCGTCGGAACGGTCGCCGCGGGTGTGTCCAAGGCGCACGCAGACGTGGTGCTCATCTCGGGCCACGACGGCGGCACCGGCGCGACGCCGCTGACGTCGGTCAAGCACGCGGGTGGACCGTGGGAGCTCGGGTTGGCCGAAACGCAGCAGACGTTGCTGCTCAACGGTCTTCGCGATCGCATCGTCGTGCAGGTGGACGGCCAGCTCAAGACCGGACGTGACGTCATGGTCGCGGCTCTGCTCGGCGGCGAGGAGTTCGGTTTCGCCACCGCTCCGCTCGTCGTCTCGGGCTGCATCATGATGCGCGTCTGCCACCTCGACACCTGCCCCGTCGGTGTGGCGACGCAGAATCCGTTGCTGCGCAAGCGTTTCGCGGGCAAGCCGGAGTTCGTCGAGAACTTCTTCATGTTCATCGCCGAAGAGGTGCGCGAGCTCATGGCCGAACTCGGATTCCGCACACTCGACGAGGCCGTCGGCCAGGTGGGTCTGTTGGACACCACCGCGGCCAAGGAGCACTGGAAGGCGTCGAAGCTGGATCTGTCGCCGATCCTCGAAGAGGTCGAGTCGGCGTTCATGAACCAGAACCTCTACAACACCGGCGTTCAGGATCATGGTCTGGACAAGGCCCTCGACCAGCAGCTCATCGCGGCCAGCCGCAATGCGTTGGACAAGGGCGAGAAGGTCGCGTTCGAGTCCAAGATCACCAACGTCAACCGCACCGTCGGCACGATGCTCGGGCACGAGGTCACCAAGGCGTACGGCGGAGTCGGACTGCCGGACGACACCATCGAGATCACGTTCACCGGCTCGGCGGGCAACAGCTTCGGTGCGTTCGTCCCGTCCGGCATGACGTTGCGTCTCAACGGAGACGCCAACGACTTCGTCGGCAAGGGCCTGTCCGGTGGACACCTCGTGCTGCGGCCGTCGTTGAACGCGCCGAAGGGATTCGTCGCCGAGGACAACATCATCGGCGGCAACGTGTTCCTGTTCGGCGCCACCAGCGGTGAGGCTCTCATCCGCGGTGTCGTCGGCGAGCGTTTCGCCGTTCGTAACTCCGGTGCCGTTGCCGTCGTCGAAGGCGTCGGCGATCACGGTTGCGAGTACATGACCGGCGGCAAGGTCGTCATTCTGGGCACGACGGGCCGGAACTTCGGTGCCGGTATGTCCGGCGGCGTCGCGTTCGTCTTCGATCCGAACAAGACGTTCGAGGCCAACCTCAACACCGAGCTGGTCGACATCGAGGAGCTCGAGGGTGACGAGTTCACCTGGCTTCGCGACATCGTCACTCGCCATCAGGAGCAGACCGGCTCCGAGGTGGCCGAGCGGATCCTCGCGGATTGGTCACAGCAGGTGAACCATTTCGTGAAGGTCATGCCTCGCGACTACAAGAAGGTACTGCTGGCCATCTCCGAAGCCGAGAAGAACGGCGCGGACGTGGACGAAGCGATCATGGAGGCAGCTCGTGGGTGACCCACAGGGATTTCTGAAGAACACGGTTCGCGAAGTACCGAAGCGGCGGCCCGTCGACCTGCGTCTGATGGACTGGAAAGAGGTCTACGAAGACTTCTCGAAGGACACTCTGCGCACCCAGGCGAGTCGTTGTATGGACTGCGGTATTCCGTTCTGCCACAACGGCTGCCCACTGGGGAACCTGATTCCCGAGTGGAACGACCTGGTGTTCAAGGACCGCTGGCGCGACAGCATCGATCGGTTGCACGCCACCAACAACTTCCCGGAATTCACCGGACGGTTGTGCCCCGCCCCGTGCGAGGCGTCCTGCGTCCTGGGCATCAACCAGGATCCGGTCACCATCAAGCAGGTCGAGGTCGAGATCATCGACAAGGCCTTCGAGGAGGGCTGGGTCACGCCGGTCTACCCGACGCATCTGACCGGTAAGACCGTCGCCGTCGTCGGCTCCGGCCCCGCGGGACTCGCTGCAGCGCAGCAGCTCACCCGTGCCGGCCACACCGTCACGGTGTTCGAGCGTGCCGATCGCATCGGCGGACTGCTGCGGTACGGCATCCCCGAGTTCAAGATGGAGAAGCGCCACATCGATCGTCGGCTCGCGCAGATGGAGGCCGAGGGCACCGTCTTCCGCACCGGTGTCGATGTGGGTGTGGACATCTCGGCCGACGAACTGCGCGAGCAGTTCGACGCCGTGGTCCTGTCCGGCGGCGCCACCGCGTGGCGCGACCTGCCCATCGAGGGCCGCGAGCTCGACGGCATCTACCAGGCCATGGAGTTCCTGCCGCACGCCAACCGCGTCCAGCAGGGTGATTTCGCCGCGCCGCCCGTCAGTGCCGAGGGCAAGAAGGTCGTCATCATCGGCGGCGGAGACACCGGTGCCGACTGCCTCGGGACCTCGCACCGTCAGGGTGCCGAGAGCGTGCACCAGTTCGAGATCATGGCCCGGCCGCCCGAGGAGCGTGCGACGTCCACCCCGTGGCCGACGTATCCGCTGATGTACCGGGTTGCCTCGGCACACGAGGAGGGTGGCGAACGCGTCTTCTCCGTCAACACCGAGCGTTTCGTCGGCGAAGACGGCAAGGTCACCGCACTCGAAGCCTGCGAGGTCGAGTTCAAGGCCGGCAAGTTCGAGAAGGTCGAGGGCAGCGAATTCACCCTCGAAGCCGACCTGGTGCTGCTCGCCATGGGATTCGTCGGACCCGACAAGGGCGGTCTGCTGACCGACCTGGGCGTCGACTTCAACCAGCGCGGCAACGTCGAGCGCACCAACGAGTGGGTCACCAACGTCCCCGGCGTGTTCGTCGCCGGCGACATGGGTCGTGGCCAGTCGCTCATCGTGTGGGCCATCGCCGAGGGCCGCTCCTGCGCGGCCGCCGTCGACACGTTCCTGCAGGGTGCGACCGCACTGCCGTCGCCGATCGTGCCCACCCAGGCACCGCAGCGGTAGGTCGCGGTAGATTTTCCGCCGCCCCCGCGCCCCCGTCGGGATCGATGTGGCTTTGTTGCAGTCGGACCGACTGAAACTCACATTGATCCCGGGGGTGGGCGGCCGAACCGTGTGACGGACGGTTACGTCCGTTAACCATGTAGGCATCTGATGGTCACAGGCCCCTGGCATTGTCGAGATCGAACAACGAAGCGTTCGATGACCAGTGAGGCCCCCTCCCCATGAGTGTCAAGAAGATCTGCGCCGGTATCGGCGTCGCTGCAGCTGTTGCGTCCGGTCTGGTTGTCGGAGCGGCGACACCCGCCGCCGCAGACCCTGCCGATTGCCCGACGATGTACGTCGTGGCCATCCCGGGCACGTGGGAGACCAGTTCGGGTGCCGCGCCGAAGCCGGGGATGCTCACCGACGTCACCGATCGTCTCGGTAGCGGCATCCGTACCGACTACGTCTCGTATCCCGCCACCGCGTTCCCCTGGGAGGGCGAGGTGTACGGGCAGTCCCGTGCCGAGGCCGTCGCCAACGCGGGTGGAATGCTGAAGGTCATGGCTGATCGTTGTGGCGCAACGAAACTCGGCATCATCGGCTACAGCCAGGGAGCCGACGCGGCAGGTGATCTCGCTGCGGCCATCGGCACCGGAGTGGGCGTGGTGCCCGCGGACAAGGTGGTGGCGGTGGGCTTGATCTCCGACCCGAAGCGCTCCGATACCGATGCTCTGGTGGGGCCGGCCGTGGTCGGAACCGGTGTCGGCGGCCCCCGTGTCGGCGGATTCGGCTACGTCAGCCCCGTGGTGCGCACCTTCTGTGCCGTCGGCGATCTGTACTGCTCGACGCCCAAGGACGATTACGTCGCGCGGCTGGCCGGCTTCTTGGCCGTCTCGTCCAATCCTGCGCCGAACGTCGCCGATCAGTACTCGCAGGAAGCGCAGTCCCTGATCGCCGATCTCGCAGCAGCCGGTGGACTGCCGGTGCTGCAGGGCCAGCTGTCCGGTCAGGCGAACGCTCAGCGCCAGCGTGAGATCGAGGCGTTCTACCGCTCCGGAATCCACCAGGAGTACCAGAGCTACGACGTCGAGAACGGCCAGTCCGCGACGCGGTGGTTGGCGCGCTACCTCACCGACGCGGTCTGACGGCGTAGCAGCACGAAGACGGTGACGGCACTGACGACCATCAGGGCGGCGCTCGCGCCCGACGCAAGGTTGAAACCGTCGATGAAGGACGAGTTCGCGACAGCAGTCAGTTGCGAGGCGAAGGGCTCCGGCAGGTAGTCCGCCACGGCGACGGCCCCGCCGATGGTTTCCCGGGCGGGATCGGCGATCTCGGCAGGCGTCCCGGCGGGGATGGCGTCGTCCATGCGGTGTCGGTAGACGGTGCTGCCGATCGTGCCGAGGATCGCGATGCCGACGGCACCGCCCAGCTCGGCTCCGGTTTCGGACAATGCCGATGCGGCACCGGCCTTTTCGGGAGCCGCTGCGGTGAGCACGATGTCGGAGTTGAGCGTCGAGGCCGCGCCGATTCCGAAGGTCAGCACGGCCATGCCGGTGAGCAGCAGCGGAAGTCCCGAGTCGGCGCTGACGAATGCCATTGCCGTGCAACCGATGGCGATGAACAACAGGCCGCCAGCAATGATGGTGCCGGTCCTGATCACCTTGCTCAGCGTCGGTGCGAGCACGGCACCGTCCGCGGCGGCGACAGCCGGAACGAGTAGCCACAGGCCTGCTTCCAGCGGCCCCAGCCCGACGACCAGCTGCAGGTACTGCGAGGCGAAGAGACTGAATCCGGTCATGGCGAAAATGACCAGGAATTGCACCACGACCGCCGCGCTGAAGGCGCGTTCGGCGAACAACGTGACGTCGATCAGTGGATTGGCGGCCTTGCGTTGCCGGATGACGAACATCGTACCGAGCGTGAGTCCGGCGAGGGCTGTGGTGACCGTTGCTGCGTCGATCCCTTCCTGCGCGCCGTGCTTGATGGTGAAGACGATCGAGAGCATCGAGGAGATCGCGAGGATCACGCTGATCGGGTCGAATTTGCCGGGGTCGGTGTCCTTGAACTCGGGGACCAGGAGTGGGGCAGCAACGAAGAGCACCACCATGATCGGGATGTTGATCAGGAACACCGAACCCCACCAGAAGTGCTCGAGCAGAACACCCCCGATGACAGGCCCCACCGCGGCACCGCCCGCGAAACCGGCGGTCCACAGGCCGATGGCTTCCTTGCGTTGAGTGGGATCGTGAAACATGTTGCGTATCAACGACAATGTGCTCGGAGCAATGGTGGCACCGCCGATTCCCAGCAGAGCTCGCGCGGCGAGAAGCATTTCGGGGGAGGTGGAGAACGTCGCGGCCAACGAGGCGATGCCGAAGACGACGGCGCCGATCATCAGCAGGGTGCGTCGGCCGATCCGATCGCCCAGAGAGCCCATGGTGATGAGCAGCCCGGCGAGCAGAAATCCGTAGATGTCGAGAATCCACAGCGTCTGGTTGCCGGTGGGTTCGAGATCGGCTGTCATGAACGGCAGGGCCAGATACAGCACCGACATGTCCATCGACACGACGAGAATCGGCACCACCAGCACCGCGAGGCCGAGCCAATCCTTCCCGGTGGCGCGCTGGTCGGTTGCCGTCTGGCTCACTGTGACTTCCCTTCCCGAATGGACACCTCAGCTTAGGTGGGTCGGGAGTACGTTCGGTGACGAAGAGCTCTCTCGCCGAACGAAGGAAACATCACCTCATGACCAACGATCTGAAGGTCGTCGCCACGATCATCGCCAAGCCGGATGCCATCGACGCCGTGCGCGACGGCCTCGCGGCCCTCGTCGCCGAATCGCGGAAGGAAGACGGGAACGTCTCCTACGAACTGTTCGAGTCGGCGATCGAGCCGGGCACGTTCATCACCATCGAGGTGTGGAAGTCGCAGGAGGACCTCGACGGTCACATGCAGACCCCGCATCTGCAGCAGGCGTTAAGCGAGTTCGGTGCCCATCTCGCGGCTCCGCCCGCCATTCATCCGCTCCGACCCGTCGGCTGAGTCTCGCCGCGCGCTCGCGTACACCAGTGCCGAGACGGCCAGCAGGGCCGCCGTAGCACCGATCGCGAGCCAGCCGGTCCCGCTCATCTCGCCCGACGCGATGATGCGGGCACCGGCCGCGGTGTAACTCATCGGCATGAACGCGGCGAGGTCGCCCCAGATGGGCGCAGTCGACGCGTATGCGAAGCCGCAGACGACGACCTGCACCACCAGGGCGACGACGTTGACGATCTGGCCGACCACGGCACCGAGCACCCGTTGAATCGCTCCCGCTGCGGCGAGGTAGGCCGCGGCCGAGAAAATCAGGAACGCGCCTGCACCCAGCACCGGTCCGAGGGCTGCATCGGTGGCGAAAGCGAAGGCGACGGCCGCGCTGATGCCGACGGCAGCCACGGCTGCGACCACCGAGAGCAATCGCGGGTTGCTGTCCCTGCCGAGTACTCGAACGAGACTGACGCAGCCCAGTGCTCCGAGAGCCACCAGCGCGGCGATCAGGTACGGGGTGGCACCGGCACCGCCGGACGTCGTCGTGGCCACGAGATTCTGCTCCGCGGCCGAGTCGTCGGTGGTGGCAGCGGTTCCCGGCGGAAGTGCCGCGGAGGCGTCGCGCACATTGGTGGCGATGCCGTTGACGATGCCCTCGACCGGCTCGACCGACGTCACGAGCTGATCGGTACCTGCCTTGAGCTGCTGGCCACCGTCGTCGAGCTGGCCGAGTCCGTCCCGCAACTGCACCGTGGCGTCGCCGAGCTGAGCGGTGGCCCCGAGGAACTGACTGTTCGGGTCGTTGAGCTCGGAGGACAGCTGCTGAGCACCACCCTTGAGGGTCTGCAGCTGGGCGAGAGTGTCGGGGCCGAAGGCCTGCGTGTTCAGGGTGTCGATGACGCCCCGGATCTCGCCGGAGATGGCGTCGGATCCCGGGTGCGGGAAGCGATCCACCTGGTCCGCGGTGGCGGCGAGTTTCGCGGTGAAATCGGCCTGCAGCGCCCCGAATCCGGCGAGTTGGTCGACGACCTGGTCGACGCCACCGCTGATCTGAGACGCGCCGTCACCGAGCTGACCGATGCCGTCGCGATACTGCCCGAACCCGTCGGCGAGCTGAATCGTTCCGTCGTGAGCCTGGGTGATGCCGTCGGCGAGCTGCCCGACGCCGTCGTTGAGCTGCGTTCCGCCCTCGGTCAGCTGGCCGATACCGCTGGAGAGAAAAGTGATGGGCAGAGATGCGCTGTTGAGGCTGGTCCGGGCGGCGGCCAGAGGATCGGCCGTCTGCTGCTCAGGTGCCGGTGCCTGCTCCGTGTCGGCGACTGCGGTGCTGGTGGTCGCCGTGGATTCGCCACCGAGGTCGTAGCCGGTGCCGAGTGCAAAAGCACCTACCGCCACCAGAGGAAACGCCAGCGCAGTGAGAGCAACGGCAGGACGTCGAAAGATACGCAATTCACCCATGATGAGTTCGAGGCTAACTGCCAGGTTCGGCCTCGCCGACCACTCGATGGCCGTCGACGCCTCATTTCATATCCTCTACCTGGGAGTTTAAGAGATCTCTGTGGATTGTCGGTTCCGGGGCAACAGGTCCCACACATGCTCGGTCTCGTTCACCGAGGAGACCGACCTGGCGCCACTGCGGGAGAACAGCACACGTGTCACCGAGCAGTAGTCGATCGGGAAGCCGAGCACCTTCGGGGTCTGCAGAATGTCCTGCAGCAGGATGTTGATCACGCCGCCGTGGGCGAAGAGCGCGACGGTGTCGGTGTGTGCGCTGGCCGAGACGATATCGGCGACGCCGGCCAGAACTCGCTGCCGAAACGCCTGCTCGTCGACCTGCTCGGGAAGGTGCCCGGCCTTGATGCGATCGAATGCCTCACGGAACTCGGTTTTGGCGGACTCGATCGGAACGTAGCCGCCGAAGTCGCGATCGTATTCGGCCACACGCTCGTCGGACTCGACGGTCAGACCGAGCCGATCGGCAAGAGGCTGCGCCGTCTGAACAGCGCGGAGTTGCGAACTCGACACGACTCGGGAGACCGGGAACCTGGCCACGGCACCCGGAACCCGCAGAGATTGTTCGACGCCGAGCTCGGCGAGAGCGGGATCGGCCGAGGTCTCCGACCGTTGCGGGAGAGCGTGCCGCACCAGAACCAGTTGCATCGACTCACCTAATCACGAGTGTTCGGCCACTGCGCAGCACCATCGATCGAAATGCCGCCACCTGACGCGGCGAATCGGCCTGCGAATCCCACACCATGCCGATCCGTCTACGGGCCGCGGGTTGGGTGAGCCCGATGTCGACGGTTCCTCCTTCACCGCTGTGCGAGCGGATTCGCGGCAGTATGGCAATGCCCAGACCGGCCCCGACGAGGCCGCGCACCGTATGGGTGTCCTGCCCCTCGAATGCGATGCGCGGGCTGAAACCGGCGTCCGCCCACAGCTCGTCGCAGATCGATCGCATGCCGAAACCGTGGCCCATCGCGATGTAGTTCTCGTCGGCGGTGTCGGCGAGATCGACCGATCTGCGTGAGGCGAGGCGATGATCGGCCGGAACCACCAGCATCAGCCTCTCGTCGTAGAGCTGGAACGAATTGTCGTCGGTGTGCTCGGCGCTGAGAGAGACGAATGCCAGGTCCGAGACCCCGTCTTCGAGACGGTCGAGGCAGCGTGCGCGGGCACCCTGGTCCAGATCGAACGTGACGGCCGGGTGGTCGACGCGGAACTGCCGGATCAGCGCCGGTACGACGTCCTCGCCCAGGGTGTTCTGAAACGCCACTGCGATGCGGCCGCGAGCCCGGGCGTCGTGCTCGGTCATGGCGTCGATACCGGCGTCGATGTCGCTCAGCGCGCGCTGAAGATAGGGAATCAACACTCGGCCCGTGCTGGTGAGCACGATGCCGCGGCCGCGTCGTTCCACGATGTCGACGCCGAGGATCGCCGAGGCGCGAGCCACCTGACGGCTGACAGTGGGTTGCGGGACGCCCAGGACGTGGGCGGCGTCGGTGATGTGCTCGGTATCCGCCACCGCGACGAGTGTCGGCAGCAGCGGCAGCAGTTCGATCGCTTCGCGACGCATCGTCGAATCATATCGCTGATGAATCGGTTTGCTGTCTCTCATACATTGGACGAATAACGTGAGCACTTCTAACGTGATCTTCATGACTACGACGCAACCCGAGGTCCTCGAATGGGAGGGACACCCCAGGGGATCGCGCGAATACCGCCGGCTCGTGCTGGCGCTGCTGTTCGCCGGAGTAGCGACGTTCGCTCAGCTGTATTCGGTGCAGGGGATCCTGCCGCTCATCGCCGCCAATCTCGACATCACGCCGTCGCTGTCCTCGCTCGCCGTCGGACTCGCGACCGTGGGCGTCGCGGTGTCGGTCATTCCCTGGTCGGTGGCGGCCGACCGCATCGGTCGAGTCCGGGCCATGACAGCGTCGATCCTCACTGCCACGACGTTGGGACTGCTGGTTCCGCTCTCGCCCTCGCTCGAAGTGCTTCTGGTCGTTCGATTCTTCGAAGGTGCTGCACTGGGCGGTCTCCCGGCCATCGCGATCGCGTATCTCAGCGAAGAGGTGCACCGAAACCACACCGCGCTGGCGGCGGCGACGTACGTTTCGGGGACGACGCTGGGTGGGCTGCTCGGCCGCATAGTCGCGGGACCCGTTGCGGAATACACCAACTGGCGTATCGGTACGTTGACGGTCTCGGTGATCGCGGCATTGGCCGCAGCCCTGTTCGTGTGGCTGGCCCCGAAACCGCGGACGACGCTGGTGCACAGCCAGATTCGTGACCTACCCGGTCGGTTGTGGATCAACCTGCGCGAACCGGGAATGGCGGCACTCTACGGCCAGGGATTCCTGCTGATGGGCGGCTTCGTCGCGATCTACAACTTCCTCGGATTCCGTTTGGAGGCGGTGCCTTTCGGGCTTCCACAGTCCCTGATCAGCCTGATCTTCGTGGCGTACCTCAGCGGTACCGTGTCCTCGCGGGTAGCGGGCAATCTCGCGACGAAGCACGGCAGATCGGTGGTGCTCGCCGGATCGACCGCAACGATGATCGCCGGAGTGGCCCTGACGATGGCGTCGAACCTCGTCGTCATTCTGACCGGCCTGGTGATCCTGACCATGGGATTCTTTGCGGCCCACGCCATTGCGTCGGGATGGACCGGACAGCGCGCCGTGCACGGTCGCGCGCAGGCGACCTCGCTGTACAACCTCTTCTACTACGGCGGATCGTCCGTGGTCGGATGGATCGGCGGCGTCGTGTTCCAGTCCCTGGGCTGGAACGCGTTGGCGCTGTTCGTCATTGCGTTGGCACTGATCGCAGGCGTGTGGGCTGGATGCCTGAACGGCCGACTGGCGCAGCCGGTATCAGTAGGTCGATGAATTCGAGGCCGCGATCGCGAAAATGACGATCGCAGCCACGATGATGACGAACACCGCAATCGACACATAGCCGACGACCAGCCCCGCCGTCGCGAAGCCAGACCCGCCTTCACCGGTGCGCTTGATCTGACCACGCGAAATGTGACCACACACCACAGCGCACACCGAGGCGATCAGCGGCAGAAACGTCAAACCCAGAATGGCCAAAACGAGCGACACGATCGCCAACGTGTTCGTGGGCGCGGGCACCTGATACCCGCCGGCATACGGCGCATTCCCGTACTGCGAGTACTGGGGGTTCTGGTAGGAGGGGTTTTGGTACTGCGGGTTTTGGTACGTGGGGTTTTGGTATGTGGGGTTCTGGGGCTGGGCGTTCGGATCCCGATACGGAGGATATTGCTCCGAACCCCCGTACGGCTCGTCCCTCTTGGATGCGTCGAACGGATCGCTGTTCTCACCCTGCGGACAGCCCATGGCGGGAGTGTGACACCTCGCGACAGCCGTCGCAACCGTTCTCTCGCGACGCTACGTGCCGAGTTTGCCCCAGCCCACATAAGCGTCGACGGTGACGTATCCGGTCACCCGCGGCTGATCCCGAACCGGATACGGATTGCCGGTGTAATGCGTCGAAATGCGATCGATATCCACCAGATCGGGATCGTCCTGCAACTCGATCGAACCGTGCACCGTCACATGGGTGTACCAACTGGCCTCGTCCAACACCGAGATCGAGACCTTCGGATTCGCCCTGATGTGCTCGAGACGCTTCCGAGACGCATCGAAATTGAGCACGACCTTCCCGTCCTCCCACAAATACCAAGTGGGTGCGGTAATCGGCGTTCCATCGGCACGAACCACCGCCATGACTGCGGGATTGGCCTTCTTCAGCAATTCAACAGCGGCATCGGGCAACGGAGGCTTGGGCATACGACAACACTACGACTCAACCCCCGCTGCGGTCATGCTTCCGCCCACACCGCCCCCCGAAGTCCACTCGATGTGACATTGACTGCCGAAAAGGCCACTGAATGTCACATCGAGGGGAGTGTCAGATTAACGGTGGATCCGACCTTGGCGTCGGTTAGTTTCCGTTCGGGGTGATGCGTCCTTCGAAGGT
>NZ_JAWLRY010000033.1:0-30770 GCF_033142325.1 Rhodococcus sp. IEGM 1370
TCGTGCGCCAACGGGGTTCGAAGCGCAATCTCGACCGGCTCAGGCCGGCACATCACCGTGGAGAAATATCGAGGCTAACCATAACGGTATTCAGTGCCGACAAAAAGATTACGACCGTCAGTGGGCGATAGAGGTCTGTCGGACGAGAGGATTGAGCTCTTTCTCGCGCGTCTGCACCGTCCAGGTCGAGATCCCTCGTCGGATGCCGCGATGCTGACGGCCCGGCCAAAAATGCGTTGTGTCTGAAATGACATTCGCACCATGGCCATAAAGCGGGCTGACTTTTGCTGCCTCGTAGAGAATGAAAACTCATTTCACTGGCAATTACTACGAACCCGGTATAGAAAACGATGCGAGGGCCTCGTTGCCGCTTCATCACGCCTTGGGGACGCCGCGATTGCAGGAGCGCATCATTCTCGGTGTCGATTCTGTGGCTCCTGAGGTTTCCTACCTGATCTGGCATCGCGAGAATATTTACGTCGCGAGCTGATAATCGAGCGCGGAAACGCGTCGTCCGATTGCCAGGATCAAGACCGCCGCAGTCACATCTCAGATCATGATGTTGTACAAGGCGATTCGCCCGGGGATTCCCGAGTAGTCGACGATGAAGGCTGCTTGCGAAACGATCAACTCCAGTCCGCAGACGATCGCTAAGACGATGGATGCGATGCAATAGATCCGGTGCCAACGTGGCACCCCGTTCCGGGCGGATGCGAATCCAACGAGGATGACCACCGCGTGTCCGCACATGATGGCCAGCAGTGATCCGACACAGTGCAGGGCATTGGTGCCGGCGGCCCCCTCTCGGCCGCCGTGCCAGATCGCCACCAAGCAGATGCCGACACTGTGCAGAACGGCGCGTGCCAGTAGGGCGCATCGCGCACACTCCGAGACACCAGCGTGGAAAACGAGTATCGGGCAAATCGGGAACTGCACGTCGTGCAGCATCAGGTCGGAGTCGAGGAATATTTACAGCTGAGAGTCGACGGGCAGGTCGCTCGACACCGCTTCCTAGGGGATGCCCACGTCGCTAATGAAATACGTCGCGTAGTCGTAGGTCTGCCGGTCTTTACGTTTTGTAACCCTCCACCACTTACGACCGATACGGAGTCGACCATCATCGAAAGGGCTTGTGTGCGAATCCGAACGACAATCTTCGTGGCAGCATCTGTACTGGCACTCGGCGCAACGTCGTGCAGTGCAGACGACGACTCGACAGCCGCGGCGTCGACCAGTGTCACGACGGAGGAGACGGCCACCACCTCGACGCCGGTGTCGCCGCCACCTGCCTGCGAGGGCGCAGACGACGAGCCCACCGATAGCGACACGAGCATTCAAGACATTCTCGATTCCAACGGCGTCACCGATCAGATGGTTTGCGATCTCGGCGAGGTCACCGACGAAGCAGGATATGGACTCGACAACAGGAACACGAACTTCGAGGAACGGCAGGGATTCGCCGCCGTCGTCATCGACACCTGTACCGAGGTCGCGGCAGGCTTTCAAACGTGGGACGAGGTAATCGACGCCGATGTTGCCACCGGCGCTCCGCTCAGTGACTCCCAGCGCCTCAACGGCTATCTGCGAGAGGCCTTCTGCCCGGCACTGACTGCCGACTCAGCGGTGGCCCAACGAGTGCCAGGACCTGCCGAAGAGAACGCCGCGCGCGGCTTGGGTTCGACGGTCGACTGGTACCCGAGCCAGTACGCAGCGCTGCCCGAAAGCGACTGCGTCGCACGGTTCGGCACGTGGATCAGCCCGTTCTTCGGGTTCCAATTCGACGCGGAAACAGTGATGTGCACTCGCGAGCCGTACCGCGACAACGTCGTGGACCCGACGAATTGGGTCGGCCTGGATTTGGGCTCGCCCGTCTACGAAGACACCGCTATTGCAACCGCATTGGCGGTGCTTCCGGAGGACACTCGCATCGTGGACCGTCTGATCGGGACCAATTCGGACCCGTCGAGCTCGAACACGTGCGTCAGTATCGATGCGCAGTCCGTGTCGCTGGGAGACATCACCGGAGACGACGGTTACGTGTCAATCTTGCTGTATCCGGGCCGACAGACCGATCTCGGTTCATCCGACGTGTATGGCGGAACGGCGCAGCAAGTGATTGTCTCGACGGGCCGTGGCAACGAAGACCGAGACCCGGTGTGCTGAGCGAAACTGATTGACTGCGGGTCACAGCTCGGGCGCATCGTCATCGGGCAGCAGTTCGTCGGGGTAGCGGTAGTCGCAGCCGATTTTGCTGGGCTCGCTGGCTCCTTGGTTGTCTCGGAACCAGGTGACGCAGGTTTCCGCCGCCAGACGTCGATCTTTGGTGAACAGGTATCCATCGGTGCAGTCGTCGAAATGAGGGGCGAGGTACCACCGATCGAGCTCGACGTAGTCCGTGGAGTAGTCGGCGAACATCAGGTGTCCTAGTTTCACTCGCGAGCGCCGGACCATGAACACATCGTCGGCCATGACGATCAACTGGACGCACACCACGTCGTTCTCGTCGTCTTCGCTAGCCTCGGGCTTTCACGCTGGCGTGTAGGCGAGGCGTGTCAGATAGAAAGAATGTTGCTCTGAGCTGGGAGAATTCGACTTACCACAGTTGAAGTCCGACCAGCGCGAGGAGCACCATTCTGGTGAGCAAGTCTACGTCGCCGTACCCCACCCTGTCCGTCGACGCCAGAGGAACCGGTGTCGTGTCGCACGCCGGAGCGGTGACACTGCTCCGCACCGTCGACGTCACCGGACTCACCACTGCCCTGTCCCGGAACCTGTCACCGCTAGGCTGCGGTACCCGGCAATCCCCACCTCCGCTTCATGTAATGCTTTGACTACCGCACCGTGCCACATCGTTGAGGCTGCAGACCCGAACGAAAATGCTGGAAACTGTTCGCTGCTTCCGATAGCCACACCAACAACAGGCACTCCCTCAGCCATGTAGTCGAAGATATAGAGTTCGTACCCGAGCTGCCGCCAGTATCGGCGGCGATTAATTGCGTACTTCGGCAGGACATGATCTGGAACGATGGTTGGTGGCTGCTGGTTGTGCCATGATGCGAGCACAGAGTGGCGTTCTATCAATTCCAGTAACGCTCGGCTTGTCGCCTCTGCGGGATCGGTGTGAGTTGCAATCCCCGATGAATTCGCCGCCTGAAGCAACGGGCGGCCGAGAATCCTTGTCGACAGGGGGTAGTAGATAAGATCGACCGGTAGGTATTCTTTCGCGCCGGAGTGCAGATCTTGCGCTTCTGACCATTCGAGCACTCTATCGGGCCGATAGTGGTCTAAGTATGCACAAGCGTCGATCTGATTTGCGGTCAGGGGAACGAAAGCAGCAATGTCGAAGCTAGGATTCACCTCGGTGGCTGGCCCAGTTCTATCGATTCTTAGGTTTCCGGAGGAGTGTCGTTCTACGCATTCAACGATGGCCTTCGTACGGGCAGCGACGATCGACGCGCCAGTGCCACCGCAAGTACGGTCATCAGCCAAGGAATTGGCGTAACCGTTAGCTGCACGCAAAGTTGCAAGAACTTGGTGGAAGGAAAGGTCCCCGGGGCGGCGCGACTGATTGGTGGTGCCAGCTCCCTCTACGAGTTTTCCTTCGCCAACGAAAAGGTGATCAAGCTCGTAGTGCAGTGATTCGAGGTCGACATCTGGTTGGGCGTTTATCGAGGAATGACCAACCGCTACAGTGACAATGGTTCGGACCTGAGGCGTGCTGTCGCCGAAGAGTAAGCGGCTCATCGCGTAGTCATCGTAGCCTCCGAAAACGAGGCTTCCCAGCCCGCGTTCGGTGGCTCCGTCTACCAATCGTTCGGCTGCTATGCCCGCCTCGATCAGGGTGTACCGCCATCCGCGGTTGGCATACTTCTCGGTCTGCCGATGCATATCACCAGAAATCACAATCACTGCCGGTGCATTGTGGACACAGTCCTCTCTGTTCAACGCGTAGCGTAGTTCCTCTGGGCTGGCATCGCCTTCGGCGGTAATCAGGCTGTGCGTAGGTGAGTGATAGTGGTAGAGACCCTCGGGTAGCTCACCGACCGCTTTGTTCAGAACTACACTCAATCGAATCGGATTCAGTCCGCCTGCGGACGGCGGCCGAGCGCACATACGATGCAGCAGTGAGGACAGGAGATCGAGAGATAGTGGCTTGTCGCTGTATGCTCGACATGAGCTGCGTTCTTTTGTGGGAGGGCTGGGAGTACCGAGCGTAAACCCCTCGCCGGCAGGTTCCCAGCCAGAAGTGAGTTCGTACGCGTCGTATTCTCTAATTCGCATGTCCGATGGATACTGTAGAGGGTTGTCGCTTAGATCCATCAAATGATTATGCTGGGATCTGGAATCAACAAGCACGCCAAGACGCACGAGGTCGTGGAATACTGCGCCAATTAATTCTTGGCCAATACCGCTTGTGGCAGAGGACTTTTCAATCACCTCGTTCTCCGTACGATGCCCATTCGTGTAGCGGAGAATTGCCCAAATGGCACCTACATGATTATTGACAGTAACGGTGGTCAACCCGTTCCGAATCTGCAGGCTTCTGTCAACCGACACCACCGGAATCAACTGCAAAGGGCGAAATGGCACAACTGCTCCGTGTTCTGAGTGCGAGACGACAACAATTCACACAGATGTGCCGAGCAGTCGCACCTCGGCACATCCGCGTTTTCTAGCGAACGTCAGCTTGCGACGAACGCGTGGCAGCCGCCGCCGCCGCCGCCGTTGCTGGACGATCCGCTGTTACCGCTGTTCCCGCTCTGGCCGACAGTTTCGTCGGTTCGGACCGAAACTGACAGCACTGCCAGATTGTTGAACTTTTCCATTTCTCTCCTCCTCTCGAGGTCTGTGCATACTGGTCGCCGCATTCAGCGGAGATCCGACCCCACTGGTGCTGACCAGGTTGTCGCGGATGGACAACTATTACTCCGGCTGACGCCAATCGCAACAAGAGCTGCTTGAACTACCGGCGTTTCCGGTTGGCTGGTGTAGGCACGGCCCGTTAGCACCCACATCGGTCGTGACGGACACGGACAGGACGTTCAAGTCAAAATTTGTTCCCACGTTCGTAGCCTTTCGTATATTTATCGGCCGAACCGTAAATCGAATGAGTCGGTTTCGAAATAGGTCACGGTGTGCGACTCGGTGTAGTTCGTGCGATCGTCTGCGCGATTAGTCGGTTTAACGTTTGCGTCAAATTCCTTCTGGGTGGTTACGTTCAACTTTAGTATGTGCATCTTTGGTCGTCTCACGCAGAACCTTCCGGTCGGAATTGGCAACAGCTGCTATTATGCTCTATTTCTCCAACTTCGCCTCCCGATTCTTTATGTATCTACTTCATAGGAGATGGGCGTAAGTGTTTCGATTCTTATTTTCTTCAGTGCCGATAGCGCTAATGTACGAGTAGCGTGCGGTTGCTGAAGTTGAAAGCATGGCCTCGGGTCGTGCTTTCAACAACGCTTCGCGAATGCCGAAGCCTTCAAAGTGGTGTGAGCTGGTCGACCAGACTGAAAGTGATAGAACCGGCAGCGATTTGGCCGGCAAGTGTCACTGACCGACAAGTGCCCGATGATGAGAAAGAGCACGCTAACTCCTTAACGATTTGGACCAGGCACCTGTCCTCTGCAGATGCACCCTTGTTGAACTCACCGCAAAAGTTGTCCAGCAGCAGATCAACCGGATAGCCTCGGCTATTCTGCCTATCCATTCCCATCAGCCTCGAACGTGGTGCTCGTGGTGACGACTCGAGGAGGAGTTCACGACGCGGTTTGCAGGCCGGGAAGTCATGTGCTCTTATCCAGTGTCGAGGATCCTATGCGTCGATTCGCCGAGTGCGCAAGGGGGGAGAGGGGGTCAATTGTCAAACACCCGGTCGCGGGCAGCCGTTAGATATGCAAAGTTTTACAACATCTTGTATCGCGGCTGCGAGGTGCAGGACCGTTGTGTGTGGCCTCCGACTCTGGTCGCCAGAAAACCTAGCGGTCGGAGCTCAAATGCTTTTGGTATCGCGGTTGAGCACGTTCCCTACACATTTGCTGAATTTATGCAAGCCGATGTCAACTATTGCATTCAACTGAACGACAAGAGGGCGCAGCGGAGGAGTAGGGCTGCGATTAGGCAGTGTCCGTCGACGGTGGAGTAAAGGTGGACATAGCGCGCTCGTGCACTTTCCTTTTTTCATACACTGAACGGCTCTCGCCACTATGCTGCCTTTGCCGGTGCCACCAGCGAACCAGTGGCGACACCGGCGGCAGCCGCTTTCACGGTGTCTCATGACAGGCCAAGTTCGCGGGCGATCGCTGCCACGGTCGTGCGGTCGAGCATCAGGCGGCGTATGTGGACCGCCGCACAGCGGCGGTTGGCAGACCACCCAGCCCGTCCCAGTCGGGCGGTCTTGTGGCCCAGATTCGATCGACTGGAACGAAGATACGGTGTAGCGCTACCTGAGTACCCGGCCCCTCAGCTGCGACGGATGCCCGACAACAGGAACGTTGATCCATCTGCGCACTACCCGGTCACAGCATTCACCCTCCACGCCGCAGTTCGGGCATCGATGCGGCACCGTTGTGTTCGCAAAACACTACCGTGGTGTCGCCGTCTATCGCCGCGCTGCAGATAGTGACATCGAGTTCACGGTGTGCATGGTGGTGTATGCGACGGCGGAACCTACGACGGTCACACTATCGGACACACGACTACCCGATTTGTGACTACGTTTTGTGACTACTCGCTGGAGGAACCTCAACATCGGACTCTGGGAGCCCGTCTCATCTCAACGAGACGACCCACCTGACTGGGCCACTACGCTTCGACGTGCACCTCATTTGCGGAGGAGCTGGCAATACCGACGACTGAATATCGGGAGTTCACCGACCGCCATACTTCGAGGTGATGCGACTTTCCAACCATTGCAACGCAATCGTGGGTGGCAATGCCATCACGAGTATCAGCACAACCGTGCCCATGATGTTCTCCATCCGCACCAGGCTGACGTTGCGGAGCAGTTCGTATCCGATGCCGCTCGACGACGAGAACATCTCGGCGAGAAGCAGTCCCAGGAATGCCAAGCCGAAGGTCATGCGCATACCGGTGGCGAGTGCCGGGAGCACTGCCGGAATCACGATCTGACGGATCAGCCGGGGCCAGCTCACCTGTAGCGATGCCGCCATCTTGAGGTGGATTCTCTGGACCGATGCCGTGGCCTCGACGGCGACGAGGAACATCGGGATGAAGGCGGCGTAGAAGGAGAATCCGAACCGGCTCAGTGCGCCGATGCCGAGGAACGACAGGAAGATCGGATACAGCACGATCTTCGGGATGCTGTTGATCGAATAGACGATCGGGGCGATGGTTCGGGTCCAGAACGGACTCAGGCCCAGCGTCAGACCCAGCAACGAACCCACGACGGTACTGGCCAGAAACGCGAGCACGAGGATGCGCAGTGAGTCGTAGACGTTGACTCGGAAGTCTGCGTTGCCCATGTCCTCAGCAAGCGAACTCATGGCTTCGGCGGGCGTCGGGAAGATGAGACTGTCGACGAGGACGGCCGAGACCCACCAGATCAAGACCGCGACGACGGCCACGACGACGGGTGGCAGGAACCGTCGAGCGTTGGTGCGGCCCGCGGACGAGGTCACCTTCGGGGGAATTGTTGGGGCGGTGGCTACTCTGTCCAAGGTGCTGCTCATCAGCGGTGCCTCCAATCGAATCGGTTGAGCGCGAGAGAGATCAGCGAGGTCGAGAGCAGAGCGATCAGCGCCACGATAAGGATCCCGGCATACATGTCGGCTATGTCGAACCCGTCGTAGGCGATCGAGATGAAGTGCCCGAGCCCCTGCGTCGACAGGATGAACTCACTGGCCAACACCGAGATGACGGCGTACGAGAGTCCGAGCTTGAGTCCGGTCACGATGCTCGGCAACGCATACGGAAGCAGAACTGATCGGAAGTACTGCCACCGCGTCAACATCAGCGTGGTCCCGAGCTTGGTGACGATCGGCGACACCGAGTTGAAACCGGTACGTGCATTCAACGCCACCACACCGAAGGCGAAGATGGTGGACAGAATGGCGATCGGAGCCACACCGGCACCGAACAGCACCACCATGATGGGGTAGAGCGCAAACGTCGGGACGGCGTAGTAGACGTTCAGATAAGGCTGAAACGCCCTGTCCCACAATTCGTACCGCCACAGAACGTAGGCGGCGGCGACGCCGAGTACGGAACTGAGCAGAAACGCCAGAACGATGATGCCCAGCGTTCGGCCCAGCTCGTCGATCAGAAACTCCGGGTCGGTCAGCAGACTCAGCGACGTCAAGATCATGTCGGTCACCGGAACGATGTCCAGCGGTGAGGCGAAGAACCGTGCGGAGATGTCGATGGCCACCAGTGCCGCGACGAGGATGAGCACGGTCCATCCCCATGCGGGGAGACCGAGTTGTCTGGAGGGGGCCGGCCGGATGTATCCGGGAACCACAGAGGCGCGCGTGCTCTCGCGCGTGGGGGCACTCATGGTTCGATACTCATCGTCTTCTTGGCTTCGTCCCGCAGCCGCGACCAAATACGTTCGTGCAGAGCAACAGCCTCGGGACTGGCCAGTACATCTTCGGACCGTGGACGCGGGAGGTCGATGTCCACCTCGTCGATGAATCGGCCGGGCCGAGCACTCATCACCAGCACCCGATCGGAGAGCAGTACCGCCTCCTGGATGCTGTGGGTGATGAACAGGACTCCACACGTGAGCTTTTCGACGATCTTGAGTAGCTCGTACGACATCACCAGTCGCGTCTGCTCGTCGAGTGCACCGAACGGCTCGTCCGCAAGAATCAGATCGGGTTCCATGGACAGGCACCGCGCGATGGCCACACGTTGGCGCATACCGCCGGACAACTGGGTGGGGTAGTGGTCGCCGAACTTGCTCAGCCCCACGGTGTTCAGCAACTCGTCGGCGCGTGACCGACGTTCCTTCTTGCCGACACCCCGGACTTCGAGAGCGAACGCGACGTTGTCCCGGACGGTCCGCCAGGGCAACGTCGCCGATTCCTGGAAGATCACTGCCGTCTTGGACCGAGGGCCGGTCAGCGGTTGGCCGTCGACGTGCACGGTGCCGCCGTCGTGATCCTGTAGGCCGGCGAACACTTCGAGGAGAGTGGACTTACCGCAGCCACTGGGGCCGACAACGGAGACGAATTCACCACGGCCGATGGACAAGTCGATCTCGTGGAGGGCAGTCACGTCGCCGAAGTGTCGCGACACCGACGATGCGACGGCGATGGCGGAGGTGGTGTCGGGGCGGGGTCGAGTCGCTGCTTGGGTCACGTCGCTACCTTCTGGTGGTGGGAAATGCTGTCAGGAGTCGCAGTCGCCGGGAACATCGTTCTCGACTCCTTCGGCGAGGAACTCCGGGTCGAACAGAGTGCAGAAATTGGGTACGCGATCGCTCCCCGACGCTTCGACGCCGTCCTGGGCGGATTCGACGGATGCTGTGTCGAAGCCGCCGCCCCACGTGCCGACCGACGACGCGCGTTGGACCACTGCGGTGGCCGACTCGACGTCGAATCCTGTGTAGTTCGCGTAGATCTGGGCAGCGGCAACAGGATCGGCCTCGATCGACGCGACCGCCTCGGTGTAGCCGGCGTTGATGGCGCGCACGACGCCGGGGTTGCTCGCGGCGTAATCCTTGGTCGTGGTGATCGTCGACTGCAGGAACCGCGACATGTAGTCGGGACTACTGACGATCAGCTTGAAGTCCTCGGGTCGCTGTTCGGCGACGATAGAGGGGACGAGGGCAATATCGACGTTGCCGGCTTCGAGAAGTGCAAAGCCCTCGCCGATTCCGCCGGAGGCCACCCGCTCGATCCGGCTCGGGTCGACGCCCGCGATCGAGGGCAGCAGACGCGTCAGAGCGTCGGACGCTGAGTTGGGGCGGGTGTAGGCCCAGCGACGCACGTCCTCGATGGTGTTGATGTTCGGATTCGAGGCGAGCGCGTAGAAGTTCATCGGATACGGCCCCTGGGTGCCGCCGCCGACGATGCGCAGCTCGGAGCCGGCCGCATCCGCCTGCACGATCGACGGGTAACTGACCTCGCCGATAGGGATGTTGCCGTCGAGCAGGGTTCGCATCGTCGCGCTGCCGCCCTTGCCCGGCACGATGTTCTCCACGATCACACCGTGCTTCTCGAACAATCCCTGCTGCTGCGCGACAAGCCAAGGGATGCTGTAGATTTCGGCCGCCGCTGAGACGGTGACGTCGATCGTGACCGGGTTGGCGGGGTCCGCGTCGGGACCGGGATCGGATCCACAGGCCACCAATGCGGCGGACAGCGTCAGTGCTGCCATGATGGACGTGGCTCGGCGTAAATGCATCTGCGTCCTCGCTGGATGATCGGCTTAGCGCTTACCGAAGTGGGAGTGGCGGCTGTCGCACGAGCACTCATGGTGAGACGTACGTAACAACTGGGTTCAACCTAAACATAAGATGTTTAGGGCGTCAAGACGGCCTCGTTCGGCCTGGATCGCGGAAAATGAGTCCCGCGCGTCAGTTAAAGATCTGATGTATGCGACGGATTTGTCCGATGCCAGTCGGTCACCGACTGATAGCGCTCGCCCACGCCGAACAACGCGCCCTCACGGCGCGATGCAGCGGTGAGTTGCGCTCCCACCGGCATGCCCGAGGACGGGTGGAATCCGGCCGGCAGGGCCAGCGTCGGACCGTCGTGCAGAGACCACGGGTACGTGAACTGACCCATCCGGCGTGAGAGAGCGACAACGTCGTCACCCCCGTCCCTCGGTGGAACGTCGACGGGCATGGCCGGGGTCAACACCACGTCGACAATCTCGAACGTCGCGGCCATGGCCTCGCGAAATCGGTCGCGGCCAGTGAGTGCACGGTCGCGGTCAGCATCGGAGATGCTCAGGCCCAACGCTATTCGCTCACGGGTGGCGGGTTGGAAGCGGGAAGGCACGGTGTCGAGCCGCTGCCGATGGCGGCGAGCGAGGTCGCCGTACACGATCGTATAGACGATGTCCTGGGCGTCGGCTGCGTGCTCGAGTTCGATGGGGACGATCTGGTACCCGAGTTCGGCGAACGTGCGCACCGCGGCCGCAACGGTCTGCGCGACGCCGGGGTCCACGTCCGCGGTGAGGAACACGGTGGGGACACCGATGCGCGTGACGTCCGAGGGCTCGGATGGGCTGGCGGAGAGGACGTCGAAGAGTGCCTTCACCTCGGTGACCGACCGCGCCATCGGGCCGACGGTGTCGAACTGCTCGCTCACCGGGAACACGCCGTCGTTGCTGATCGATCCCGAACTCGGGCGTAGACCGGTGATTCCGCATGCCGCGGCGGGGAGGCGCACCGACCCGCCGGTGTCGGTGCCCAGGGACGCGTCGACCAACCCGGCGGCGACGGCGATCCCCGATCCGCCACTCGATCCGCCGGGCACCCGGGTGCGATTCCACGGGTTGTACGACGGGCCTGCGGCCGAGTTCTGTGAGGTGACGCCGACGGCGAACTCGGCCATGTTCAGTTTCGCGACCACCGATGCGCCTGCATCACGCAGGCGGGTGACGACCTCGGCGTCCGACTCGGCGATGTTGTCCTCGAGGAACTCCGACGCGCAGCTGGTCTCGACGCCGGCCACATCGATGTTGTCCTTGACGCCGATGCGCAGGCCGGACAGGGGCCCTGGGGTGTCGTTCCGGTCATCGATCCACCGGACGACACCGCCGAAGGTCCCGTCCTCGATCAGGCTGCGCTCCGGGCGCGGAGCTCGGCCGTCGCGTCCTCGTCGACCGTCCACGAATCGGTGTTCACGACCACACCGTAGTCGCGTCGAGCATCGTCCTCGGTGAGGTACTCGTCCCAGACATCGCTGAGTACCTGGAAGGGATCACGCTCGAACGGGTTTCCGAAGCCGCCGCCCGAGGGCAGTTTGATCTCCAGCGTCTCACCGGAACGAATTGTCTCCTGAGTGACCTTGGAGTACAACACTTCCTCGCGATCGGTCCCGGCGTTTCTGGTGAACGAGCCGGACACACCGTTGTGTCCGCCGAGAGCGCCGGCCGGCGGATCCGACCGGTTATCGGCCTCGGAACCGAGGAACGTATCGGTCTCCATCAACCACTTGCGCACACTGCCGATACCGCCGCGCCACTTGCCCGGTGCGGGCGCCTCGTCGCGCAACTCGTACCGCAATGCGCGCATGGCGTGGTTGAGCTCGAGCTCCTCGATGGGATTGTTGCGGGTGTTGGCCATCAGGGCGTCGATGGCGTCCATGCCGTCCTTGCCGTTGCGGCCGCCGTACGAGCCCTCGTTGATTTCGATGTAGACCCAATAGGATTCGCCGTCCGGCGCGATACCGGAGTAGGCGATGGCGCACAGCGCGGCGGACGATCCCGCGATCGCGTGATCCGGAAGCACCGGGGCCAGAGCGAGATTGATCGAATCAAACACGCGGTTGACCTGCGAGAACCGCGCGAAGCACGACGCGGGGAAGTCCGGATTGAAGATCGTCCCCTCGGGGGCATAGGCCTTGACGGGTCGGAAGCACCCGTCGTTCTGGGGAACGAATTCCTCGGTGAGGTCCTCGTCGAGCAGGATCGTCCGAATGGCCGAGACGGCCACCGGTAGAACCGAACCCTCGAACGGGACGTTGAACGCAGTGGGCACCTGGCTGTTGGAGCCGGTGAGGTCGATGAGAATGTCCTCGCCCTCGACCTGCACCCGCACGGCCACCTTGAGCGGTTCGTCGCGGTTCTTACCGTCGTCGTCGAGATATCCGATGGGTGCGGTGTAGCTGCCGTCGGGAATCTCTCGAATCTTTTTGCGCAGCATGGATTCGGAGTAGTCCATCCAGCGTTCGCCCGCGCTCATCACGGTGTCGAGGCCGTACTTCTCGAGGAGCTCGGTGAATCGTTTCTCCCCGATCCGCGAGCACGCGATCAACGCTTCGAGGTCACCGCGGTTCTGCTCCGGTGTGCGCACGTTGTCGAGGATGTGCTGAATCAGGTAGTCGTTGCGGACCCCGGCCTCGTAAATCTTCATCGAGTCCATCAACTTGCCCTCGGCCCACACGTCGACGACGTCCATGCACAGGCCGGGGAAGTTGCCGCCGACGTCGGACACGTGACCGGTACACCCGGCGAAGCCGATGTGCTCGCCCTGCCAGAAGATCGGAATGATCACGCCGTAATCGGGGGAATGGGCCGCACCGTGGTAAGGATGGTTGTGCAGCACCACATCTCCGGGCTTGTACGTTCCGGCGAGGCGACGGTTCACACCCTTGATGTAGGCGGGAATCGAACCACAGTGCATCGGAGTCGAATCCGACTCACAGAGTTCACGTCCGTTGATGTCGAAGATGCCCGCGCCGAGGTCCTCGGACTCTCGGATGAGCGAAGAGTACGCCATGCGGTAGAGCACCTGGGCCATCTCCTTGGCCATCGATTGCAGGGCTCCGCCGATGACGCGCAGGGTGATGGGATCGACCTCGACGTCGTTCCAGGTTCGAGTGGATTCGCCCGCCAGCGACACTCCGGTGGTGGGCATCAGCGCCTTGCTCATGCGGGGTTCCTCTCGATGATGATGTGGCCGACGGCGTCGACGGTGGCGTGCTGGTTCATGCCGATGATCGTGGTGGAATCGAACTGCTCGACGATCGCAGGACCGTCGATCTCGTTGTTCGCCAACAACAACGACCGCTCGTAGACCGGGGTGTCCACCCATTGCGGCGCGGACGTCTCGTCCTGCCAGAACAGCGCCTGCGTCGTCGTCTTGATCGCGGCCGAGGAGTCGGCGGTACCGACGGCGATGTCGGCGATCTGCACGTGGGGGACCGCACCCACGCCGGTGACTCGGACGTTGATCAGCTGTACGGGCTTGTCGTCGAACCGCTGTGAGTAGGTGCGGCCGTGCACGTCGTGGAATGCCTCGGCGACGGTCTTGACCCACACGTCGTCGATGTTGCCGTCCGGCGCGGCGACGCGGAGTTCGTAGCCTTGGCCGACGTAACGGCAGTCGACGCTACGTTCGAGCGAAATGTTCTCGGCCACGACGCCGTCCTTCTCGAGCTGCGCGACGGCGAGGGCGGACAGTCGCTCGACCTGCTCCTGCAGGAGTTCGATGTTCGGGTCTGCGGACGACGTCCACACCGTCGTCGGCTCTTCGTAGCGGATGTCGGTGGTGAGCAGGCCGACGGCGGAGGTGATGCCGGGATGGCCGGGGACGATGACGCGCGGGATGCCGAGCTGGTCGGCGATCTGCCAGGCGAACAGCGGCCCTGCGCCACCTTCGGCGATCAGTGAGAAGTCGCGGGGGTCATAGCCTTTGCGGACCGAGTGCAGGCTGATCGCCTCGGTCATGGAATGGGCGAGGATCTTGAAGATGCCCATCGCGGCGTCGTCGAGTGGGGTGTCGAGTTTGTCGGCGATGTGCGTCTGAATCGCCTCGCGTGCCAGCTCGGGCTTGACCTCCATGGTTCCGGACAGGAAGCTCTTCTCGCGCAGCCATCCCATCATCACCATGGCGTCGGTGGAGGTGGGTTCGGTGCCGCCGTGTCCGTAACACGCCGGTCCGGGAACGGCACCCGCACTGCGTGGTCCGACGCGGAACATGCCACCGTCGTCGACCACGGCGATGGATCCGCCGCCGGCACCGATGGTGTCGACCTCGGCCATCGGCACCATCGCGTGGTAGTCACCGATGCGGGTGTCGAGCAGATGTTTCATGCGCAACGCGCCGTCCGGTGCCACGCCGACGTCCGCGGAGGTGCCACCGACATCGAGGGTGATGACACTTGGGTATCCGGACGCCTTACCGATGGCGCAGCCACCGAGCAGGCCGGCGACCACACCGCTGGTCAGGAGTGAGACCGGGATTTCGCTGGCGCTGCGCGAGGTGACGAGCCCGCCGGCCGAGGTCATGAGGTGTACGTCTTCGCCGACTTGCGCTGACTTGGCCTTACCGGCGAGATTCTCGATGTACTTCGAGGTCTTCGGTCCGATGAAGGCGTTGAGCGCTGCGGTCGAAAAGCGTTCGTACTCTCGGTATTGCGGGGCGACCTCGCTGGAGAGTGAGATGAAGACGCCCGGAAACTCCTCCTCGATGATGGCTCTGACGCGCTGCTCGTGAGTCGGATTCCGGTATGAGTGCAGGAACGCGACGGCAATGGCCTGCACTCCTCGGTCACGCAGCAGGCGAACCTGTTCGCGCACAGCATCTTCGTCGAGCGGGGTCAGAATGTTCCCTGCGGCGTCGATACGTTCCGGGACCACCCGACGGTTGCGTCGCGGCACGAGCTGCCACTTCTGCCACGGAAGATCCTGGTAATTCGAGTAGTTGAGCGGACGCTTCTTGCGCGCGATGTGCAGCAGGTCGCGGAAACCCTCGGTGGTGATCATGCCGACGTCACAGCCGTTGTGCTCGAGCACGATGTTGGTGGCCACGGTGGTGCCGTGGAAGAACATGTCGATCTCGGACGGGTCGATCCCGGCGCGTTCGGCGAGAACTTTGATTCCGTCCATCGTGCCGATCGAGGGGTCGTGGTTGGTGGACGGGGTCTTGTGCACGACGACGGTGCCGTCGTCGTCCCACAGGACGAGGTCGGTGAATGTGCCGCCGACGTCGACTCCAATTCGTTTCATGTTGCGTCCGTTCTGTCGGTGCCCGAGTGGAGCGGGAAGGCGTGCTCCGCGTGTCCTACGAAGTCGTTGTGGTCACGGCTGAGGTGACATGAGTCATAGTGCTGATGATCGGCGAGAAAAGCAATACCTCTGATGTATTGGGGCCGAATTCTGAGGATTTGCGGCCCGGTCCGAGTCTGTGCTGTCGATTCCTTGCTAAAAAGCGGATGTATCGAGGGTCGAGATCCCCGCATCTCGGAGCATCGGCCAGGCTAAGCTCGAGCCGACCAGCACCCAACCGGTCAGCAGAAGCAGTCGAGCGACAACCAGGGGGAAGACGTGGCCCAATCGGCACCGCTCAAGGCAACAGCCAAGAGCGTCCCCGCGTATGCGGTTCTCGCGGGACATCTGCGCACTCGCATTCTGTCCGGTGAGCTGCAGCCAGGTGAGCGGCTACCCGGCGAGGCAGAGCTGACCGCCGAATTCGGCGTCGGACGCAGCACCATCCGAGAAGCGCTCCGGTCGCTGGCCAGCCAAAATCTGATCGAGACGACCAGGGGAGTGACCGGGGGGAGCTTCGTGGCCGTCCCCAGCGTCGGGCACATCAGTGAGCACCTGGAAACCGGTGTGGCGTTGATGGCCGCCGCCGAGACCGTCACGGTCGATCAGCTGATGGAAGTGCGCAACCTGATGGAGGTGCCGGCCGCCGGCATCGCTGCGTTCCGCCGCACCGACGAGCATCTCGAGCAGCTCAACGCGTCGATCTTCGACCCCAACGACGTGCAGGGCCCAGAAACGTTCACCAAGAACCAGGAATTCCACCTGGTCCTGCTCCGTGCAGCGCACAACCCGCTGCTCGAGCTCATCACGGCTCCCGTATTCCGAGTGTTATCCGGCCGCTTCGGCCGCGACCACGCACCCGAGGGCTTCTGGCAGTGCGTCGACAGCGACCATCGCGGTCTGCTCGACGTGGTGGCCGCCGGAGATTCCATGGCTGCGATGGACCTGATGCGTAAGCACCTCGACCACCTCGGCGACTCGTACCGACAGATGGACCGACTGCGCACCTCCTGAAACATCTGCTCTTTACGGAGCGATCCGTCGCAAAACTTGTCGTCCACCGGTTTCGTCGAACCCTTGACGCCGTAAACATCTGATGTTTATGGTCTAGGTAAGGCACTCGCCAAACTGACACGAGGAGACACGGTGGCAATCCATCCGGCCGTTCTGGGGCGCTTCTTCGACGACTACGCCGTGGGGGACGTCTACCAACATCCCTTCGGGCGGACGATCTCGGAGACCGACAACACGTGGGTCACCCTGCTGTCGCTCAACACCAACCAGAACCACTTCAACGCGCATCTGGCGTCGCAGAACCCCATCACCGATGGGAAGGTCATCGTCAACTCCGGCTTCACAGTCTCTGTGGTGCTTGGGCTTTCGGTGATCGACATGAGTCAGAACGCGGTCTCGAACCTCGCCTTCACCGACATCAAGATGTCTCACCCCGTCTACGCAGGTGACACCCTGTACGCCGAAAGCATCTGCACCGGGTTGCGCAAATCCGAGTCGCGCCCCTACGCCGGCATCGTTTCGATGATCACCCGCGGCCTCAATCAGGATGGTGTTGAGGTCATTTCGTGGAAGCGCTCGGTCATGGTCGCCACCCGCGACAGTGGCATCGGGCAGAACTACTTCCCCGAAGCGAAGAACGGACCGCTCGAACTCCCGGCAGACCTTGAACTACAGACGAAAGACTCCGACGCATGAGGCCACTCGAAGACGTCCGCATCATCTCCCTCGAGCAGTACGGCGCAGGCCCGTTCGGCAGCCTGCATCTGGCCGATCTGGGCGCGGATGTCATCAAGATCGAGGACCCGAGTGTCGGCGGGGACGTCGGCCGCTACGTCCCGCCCTACAACGAGGGCGAAGACTCGCTGTTCTTCGAGAGCTTCAACCGCAACAAGCGCAGTCTCTCCCTTGATCTTTCGACCCCGAGCGGGCGAGCGGTGTTCGAGGACCTCGTCCGCACCAGCGATGCCGTCTACTCCAACCTGCGGGGTGACGTGCCCGAGAAGATCGGCATCACCTACGACCAGCTCAAGCACCTGAACCCAGCGATCGTGTGCTGCAGCCTCACCGGCTTCGGCATGACCGGCCCTCGCGCGAAAGAGCCCGGCTACGACTACATTCTGCAAGGCCTCGCCGGCTGGATGAGCGTCACCGGCGACCCGGACGGCCCGCCGACGAAATCCGGTCTGTCACTGGTCGATTACTCCGGTGGATTCGTCGCCGCCATTTCGTTGTTGTCGGGATTGCACGCTGCCCGGCGCGACGGCATCGGTGGTGACTGCGACGTCTCGCTGTACGACACCGCGATGTCTCTGCTCACGTATCCCGCGACGTGGCATCTCAACGCAGGCTTCGAGCCGATCCGCACGAAGAACTCCGCTCACCCGTCCCTGGTTCCGTTCCAGGCGTTCGAGGCAACGGACGGCTGGCTCATCGTGGGTTGTGCGAAGGAGAAGTTCTGGGACCGCTTGGTTGTCGCCATCGATCGACCGGACCTCGGTGCCGATCCACGGTTCAGCAACTTCTCGCTGCGCGGCAAGCATCAGGACGTGCTGCTGCCAATCCTGGAAGAGGTGTTCGCCACCAACACCGTCGAGCACTGGCTCTCGAAGCTCGGCCCTGCCGGGGTCCCGACCGGGCCGATCAACGACGTCGAGCACGCCCTGACCGAACCCCACACGATTGCGCGCAATCTCGTTGTCGAGACCGAGCATCCGGTGTACAACACGGTGCGTCAGGTCGCGTCCCCGGTGAACTTCGGTTCCGAGGCCAAGCAGTACCGCCGTGCGCCGCAGCGCAACGAGCACTTCGACGACATCGTGCGTGACCAACTGGGCTACGACGACGAACGGGTAGCGAAACTGAAGGCGGAGGGTGCTTTCGGAACGGCGAAGGACGAGGTGCGGGCGTGACCTCGACGATCCTGGCGGAGTGGGCATCGAGTGTCACCGTCGCCGATCTGTCCGAGGACGTCCGGCACGCGGCCGCGCGTCACCTACTCGATGGCGTCGGTAATACCGTTGCGGCCCAACGTCTCGGCTACGGCCGACCGGGCTGGACGGTGGCCGACACATTGGGCGGACCACCCGAGGCGCGGCCGCTCACCGGCACTCGAGGACTGTCCGCGCCGGCCGCCGCCTTCGCGACCGGGGTGATGCTGCACTCTCTGGACTTCGACGACACGCATGCGGGAGCACTGGTGCACGCGACGGCAGTCTCTCTTCCCGCGGCATTTGCCGTCGGGCAGCAGGTGTCGGCCTCCGGGGCGGATGTGCTGACCGCCGCGACTGTCGGCCTCGAAACCGCCTGCCGCCTCGGCGAAGTGAGTCCCCACGGATTTCACGCTCGGGGCGTGCACGCGACGGCAGCGGTGGGACCGCTCACCGCCGCACTCGTGACCGGCCACCTCTCGAAATTCGACACCGAGACGTTGATCAACGCCCTGGGTATCGCCGGGTCGTCGAGTTCGGGATTGCTCGAATTCCTCGACACGGACGCCGACACCAAGGCATTGCATCCCGGGTCGGCCAGCATGAACGGTGTTCTGGCCGCCCGGCTCGCCGCTGCCGGTGCGACCGGACCCTCGTCGGTCCTGGAAGGTCGACGCGGCATCTACGCCGCATTGACCGATCGGCCGACGAACTTCGCAGCACTGACGGACGGACTCGGCACGCGGTGGGAAGCAACCCGGATCGGCATCAAGCCGTACCCCAGTTGCCAGCTCATGCACGTCACGCTCGACGCAGTGACGAAGGCGCTCGGGGACAATGCGGTTCAAGCGCGCGACGTGGCCGACATCGAGGTGTTCGTTCACCCCGATTCGAGCCCGTTCGTCTGCGGACCGAACACCGGGGTTGCGTCACCGCGCAGCACCTACGACGGCAAGTTCGATCTGCCCTGGAGTGTGGCCGCGCTACTGCACGACGGATCGATCACCGTCTCGACCTACACCGACGAATCCATCGCGCGTGAGGACGTCCTCGTCACCGCCCGCAAGGTACGGGTGACGAACCTGCCGTCCGAGGTTCCCGCGGCGGCCGCGTCGGGCAGGGCGGTTCTCACCCTGACCGACGGACGAGTACTCGACGCCTCCGTCGGCGGCAGTCAGGGATCCGCCGGGTTCCCGTTGAGCGACGACCGTCTGCTGGAGAAGTTTCTCGGCAACTGCGGCAACGATTCTCGTGCTACCGAGCTCGCCGACCGCATCCTCGGGCTGGTCGACGAAGCCGACCTGACCGCCATTCTCGATCTCGCCGCTGCCATCGCGCCGGCACCCTGACCACAATCGATCGACAGGACATCATCATGGACTTCACGTACGACGAGCAACAGTCGGCCTTCCGTAAAGCATTGCGCACCTTCGTCGACAAGGAAATAATTCCCGTCGCCAACGAGTGGGAGAAGACGGGCCGATACCCCACCGAGATCGTCGAACACATGAAGGCCATGGGTCTGTTCGGCATCACGACGCCGGAAGAGTACGGCGGCCTCGACCTAGACAAGGTCTCGTTCACCCTCGTTTACGAGGAGCTGGCCCGCGGATGGATGGGTGTCGCTGGGATTCTCGGCAGCCACAACCTCTCGTGCTGGATGATCGGCAAGCACGGCACCGAGGAGCAGAAGAAGACGCTGCTGCCCAAGCTCGCGTCCGGTGAATGGCGTACGGGAGTCGGCCTCACCGAGCCCGGTGCCGGCACCGACCTGCAGGGCATCAAGACCACCGCCAAGCGCGACGGCGACCACTACGTCGTCAACGGTGCCAAGACGTGGATCACCAACGCACGCCACGCGAATGTGCTTCCCGTACTGGTCAAGACCGACACCTCGACCACGCCGGCGCACAAGGGTATGTCGCTGCTACTGATCGACACCACGACCGACGGTTTCGAGGTGCAGCGCGACATGGGCAAGCTCGGCTACAAGGGCACCGAATCGTGTGAGATCACGTTCACCGATGTGCGCGTCCCCGTCGATGCGCTGCTCGGTGGTGTCGAGGGCCGTGGTCTGCAGCAAGCATTGTCCGGCCTCGAGATCGGCCGTCTCAACATTGCCGGTCGCAGCGTCGGCATCGCGCAGGCCGCCTACGACGCTGCCCTCGAATACGCGAAGCAGCGCACGGCATTCGGGCAGCCCATCGCCGAGTTCCAGGCCATTCAGCTCAAGATCGCTGATATCGCGACCCAGCTGCAGGCCGCACGTCTGATGACGTACTGGGCTGCATCGCAGGCAGATTCGGGTAAGCGCGTGGACATGGAAGCCGGCATGGCGAAGTACTTCGCCTCCGAGGCCGCCATCACCGCCAGCCTCGAAGCCATGCGCATCCACGGTGGCTACGGCTACTCCACCGAGTTCGTCGTCGAGCGCCTCTACCGCGACGCCCCGCTGATGGCCATCGGCGAGGGCACCAACGACATCATGCGCACCGTCATCGCCAAGTCCCTCGTTGCCGGCACGGGAGTGATCGGATGAGGTCGGCTCTGACCTACCTCTACGTCCCCGGGGACGTGCCGGAGCGCTTCGACAAGGCACTGGCATCGGGTACGGACGCGGTGGTGTTGGATCTCGAGGACGCCGTGACTGCTGCGAACAAGGATCATGCTCGCGCGACCGTGGCCGCATGGGTGGCGGCCTGCGACCCGGGTGACGTGCAGATTTGGGTACGCGTGAACCCAGGGGCATTGCAGGAGGCCGATATTCGCGCGGTACTGCACCCGAACCTGACTGGTATATGGCTGCCGAAGGTGTCGTCTGCTCGCGAGATCGAACAGGCCGACGCGCTTCTGGCGGGTACCGACGCTGTGGTGTCGCCCCTCATCGAGACGGCCGCCGGAGTGTTCGCCGCTCTAGAGATCGCCCGTGCGCCTCGGGTGCGGTTCCTTCAGATCGGTGAAGTGGACCTCGCCGCCGATCTGGGCGTTGACGGCTCCGCGGAGTCACTGTCGTTCGTGCGTGCTCAGGTGGTCGCAGCCAGCGTGGCGGCGGGAATCGATCCGCCTCCCGCGGCGGTGTCGCGTAACTTCCGCGATGCCGATGCGTTCGAGGCCGATACTCGTGCGCTGGCCGGTCTCGGTTTTGTCGGGCGTGCGTGTATCCATCCGGCTCAACTCGCCCCTGTGCGCACGGTTTTCGTGCCGTCGGATGATGAGGTCCGTGAGGCAGGGGAGTTGCTGGCCGACCTGGCACGTGCAACCTCGGGAGTCGCCGTCGACAGGAAGGGATTCCTGATCGACGAGGCAGTTGCCCGCACTGCTCGACGGGTCGTGGAGCGGGGTGCTGCGCGGGAACCGGTGGGCACCTGACGTCAGCCGAAGGCGATGCGCAGCCCGACGCTCGCGGTGGCACCACCGGCGCTGAGGATGAAGTTGTGCCGTCCTTCGTCTCGGAACACCATCTGCATCGGCAGAAACCAGAACCGATTCTCGCCGGTGAAGCCGGCACCGGGGATCTGCAGGCCTCGCTGATTCACGATGTGTTCGCCGTTCGCGTCGAGCACTTCGAGTGTCGCGGGAAAGTCCTTACCGATGTCGTCGGGTCCCGTCTGCAGCAGCGCGACCAGTCGGCATTCGAGCATGCGGGTCTGGCGGGGAACCGTGCAGGTATCCCATACGCCGCCGAGGATGTCGAGCATGTCGTTGGAGGCTCGCGCGTACTCGGCGAAGAACAATCCGGTGATGATCATCGGTTGCGATCATCCGTTTCGTAGTATCGAAGTGACTTCATGGCGTCCAGGACGGTCGGGCGCAAGGGTGCCGGCACCTCGTATGTCCCGTCGCAGACCAGCCACCCGTCGGCGATGAATTGGTCCAGTAGGCCGCGGAGCATCAACGCAATGATGTGTTCGTACAGATCTCCGGAGTGGGCCGAACCGACTTCCGGGAGCTGCGTCCTTGGAGTGCTCGTCATCGCGGCGAGAACTATCTGTCCGGCAACGACATCGGGGACTTGCGACTGGCGGCGTGGGTCCTCGCTGAGGAAGTACCGGCGGACGACGTGCGAGAGAGCCGTCCGGTGGGCGGCCAGCGAGCCGGGAAGTGAGTGGGCGAACTCGTCGGCCCAGGGGCCGCGTATCGCCGTAGTGGATGTCAACTCGATCAATCCGGCCGCCGTCGCCGCATCCCACAATGTCATCAAGTCGCCGATGTCGCGCATGGATCGTGAATTCCGCGCTCGCGCGTCCAGATCCACCCCGGCGGCCTCCGCCAGCTCGCTGACCGACCCGGGCCGGGGAACACCCGTGCCGGTGATCGGTCGTGACGTACCGAGCCAGTCGAGGAGCGAACGAAGCTGCGCTATCGGCTTCGATGCGGTCAGCGCTGCAAACTCGTCCTCGGCGGTCGGTGGTGTGAGCTCGATATCGTGGGGCGTTAGTCCTTCGACCGGGGACTCGACTGTCGGCTCGATGTCGTCGGCGAATTCCGTGTCGGTGGTACGGGATCCCCGGCGACCGAACAGTGGAATCACGCGAGCGAGGTTGCTGTCTGTTCGGTCGGAGGGCACGAGCACAGCATAGGAAAAATGTGGGCCCGACGACGGTACGAGCCGAACCGCAGGTCGTCTCCTGGACACGTTTATGCCGGTCGCGGTGGACGGCAACGATGAGCAGGTTCGCGAATACGAACAGAAGTGGCTCACCGAGTCCATCCCCGCTCTCGAAGGTTGGACGCCACGCGATGCCGCGGCAGATCCGACTTTTCGCGATGAGCGTACGTCGACTGCCCGACATGCTGGATCTGTGAAAAACGCGTCGATGCTGCTCGCCTGAGGCCAACGAGGCACGGGCCGCACCTGCGTCCGATCCAATGGAACCGATGCGCCGGTAGCCGCGTCCAACACCAAGGACGGGTTCCAAGGACGGAGTGCTGTGAGCAAGATGCGATTGCTGATCGGGAGTGCGGTCGGACTGATGCTGGTGGCAACCGGATGCGGAGGGGCGACCGAAGACATTCCCCCTGCGGGCCCGTCGACGACATCGGTGACGACAACCGCGCAGGCCAATGGTGCGTGGGATCCGTGCACCATCCCAGACGCTGCCATCGAAGATGCGGGCTTGGCGGTAGAGACGAAGTCCTCGAACTTGGTAGGGGATCTTCCGATCTCGGAAGACTGGATGACCTGTTTTTGGACGAACCCACTGCCGACGCCGTGGTACCACCTCGGAATCTTCTCGTCCACCGAAAGCCTCGACTACCTACGTGGGCGGGGACCGTTCGAGGCTTTCGAGCCAATCGAGGGACTCGACGGCATGCGCTTCCAGCGGACCATCAAATACGACGAGGTCAACTGCGGTGTTGCATTCGGCCACTCGGGTGGCGTCGTGTACCTGAATCTCGATGGGATCGTCATGACACCAGCCCTTGGCGATCCGTGTGTCGAGGTCGAACGGTTGGCGCGTTCGCTCCGACCATCCATGCCTTCATCGAACTAGCGGGGGAAGAATCGATGGGTTCAGAGACGAACGAACTTGCGGCATCGATGCAGCAGTGGCAGTCGCTATCGAGTCAGGCCGAGTCCGGGCAACTCGAGATTCCAGACGGCGTGGCGTTTCAGTGCGACGAGGTGTGCGCTGCCTACATCAGACACTTGACGGAGATGTTGGCGAAAACGAAAAACTTGGTCGACGTCAAGGCATTCGGCACCTTGGATTCGGCCAGGCAGCTCGGCGAAAAGTTCGAGAGGATTGCCTTCAGTGGTGATCGATCGCTGCACGTTGTGCTGATGCAACACATCGAGGTCATCGAGCTGATGCGGTCGGTGTTCAAGCGCTACTTCGACGAGGCCGAGTACACCGATCAGCGGACGTTGAAGTCCATCGGCGAGATCGCGGAGGGTCTGGGCAAGTGACTTCATACCGGAGTTCGGTGTGATCGGAGCTGGTCTACCATCCGTCCGAATGATGCTGCGCTGAACTCGAATCGGTAGTGAGCTGCCTCTGACTCGCTAACCCAGCGCCCCTGTCACCTTCCTTCAGTATCGAGCAGAACGCTTCGGCTGCCTTGCTCCTGAAGGGGCCGTGCGTTCTGTTCGATCACGGTGCGGAATTCGTCGAGTTGCTCCGCCGAGGCCTGCACCGGAGTGGTCATCACAATCCACTGCACGCCCTCGGTGCACGGGGGAGTGGTGAGGGATCCGCTGTAGCGCACGTTCGTCAGGTCGGCAGGCAGCAGTTGTGAAGGATCGAAATCGTCGAGTTCTGCGGTGTCACCGACAGCAGGCAACTCGTCGAAGTAGTTCCCCAGTGCCGCGTTGGGAGCGCCCTTGTCGATGAGGACCCCGACAACGGTGATGCTTCCGTCGTCCGCGGTGTGCACCAGATGCAATTCGGCGTCGTGGCGGATGCCGTCGAGTTCGTGCTCGGACGGCTCGTGGAGATGGAACTGGGTCAACGGAAAGTGCTTGTTGTCGACGACCACTTCCGATCCGGGTGTCTCGTTGGCCTGAACCGTGTGAGTGGTGTTCTTCAGCGCAATATCACCTGGCCTGTAATCGAATTCGAGTGGAGGAAGGTCGGCGGGGGTTGCGTCGTGTAGGTCTATCGGGGATTGGGCCGACGTGTCGGCGCATGCGCCCCACTCGGGGCTGAGGGTCGACCAGGTGGCGGGGCCCAGCTCGCCGTCGTACTGGAACTCGGTACCTTGTTGAGCTCCTGCTTGTTCGGCGGCTGAAGCGGCACTGGACGCAGCAGCCGTAGTGTCCCCGTCGGCCATAGCGGCCGAATCGGTGCTGTCCGAACCCGCGCATCCGGTGAGAAGCAGCGGTGCAGCGGCTGTGGCGAGTGCAGTTCGAAGCAGGCGACGCACGATCCCCCCTAATCTAATTGTATAGTGCATCTAATAGAAATATGTCTATCACACGGCTATGGTCGGAAGAAGTTCACGAGTGGCAGTTGTCGGTACCTGGCCGGCTGTCCGGCAACCCCGTCTCCATCGACAGGGTGCCCCAGGGGAAGAACCGGCGCGTCCAGCAATCGCAGGCGCGCAAGCCGATGGAGGGTTGCACCTCCAGAATGAGGTGAACAATGTCCGGTAGCGACGAACTCCAAGCAGCACAGGCGAAGTGGGAACCCATTCCGCACGAACGCCGTCGTACCTGGTGCCAGACGCTCCTGAGTTACCCGCCGATCTGGTACGGCGTGTTTCCGATGCTCGAGACTCGGAGGTTGGTACTCGAAGGCGGTTACGCAAATGCCGAAGCCTGGATCGACCTCGCGAAACGTGCTGAAGCAGTAAGATTCACGCCTCGGACGTGGCTGATCTTTCGGCAGAGTCTCGAACCCGCGTACCTGAAGGATCGGTTCCCGTCCCATCCCGAGAACATGCCCAAGCGGCGTGGGAACGGTGGTGTCGAGACGGTGGTCGTCGACCCCGAGGATTTCTCCGAGTGGCCATGGTTGTTCGAGGCGGGGTACCGCGCGGGCGAGGCGACCTTGCAGACGCTGTCTCGCTGACGCCGTCCACCAGGCCCTCGACGGGTCGGCTTGTCAGTGGAACCGCGGAGATCGCTGCTGCGTCTGACAGTCAGGAGCGGCAATGACTGTCGCCCGATTCCGGAAGGGTGGACGCGTGTGGAGCTTCCTCTCGTACGGCACACGATTGTGTCCATGGAATTCGGGTTCTCCCTCACGTTGCGTACAGATCGTGATTGCGAAATTCGCATCGAGTCGAATTTTCGAGTCACTGAGCCTGGGACCGTGGTGTTCCGAGGTCTGCCGCACACGCTGCTATCCGAAGACAGCACTGTCCAGCGTCTTATCGGCAGACTGGTCGCGTACGCGTGTGCATCCGATGATGGCGGCTTGCTAATGGAGTTCGCCGACCGTGCAAGCTTGGTAGTTCCCTTCGCCCCTGATTTCGAAGCGTGGACCGTTGCAGCGCCGGAGGGCTTCAAGGCAGTCAGTGTGGCGGGCGGCGGGCTTACGGTGTGGGACTGAAACAAATATCTGGCGAGTGCTACTGGACCAGAAAACAGCCCGAGACTATGGAACCGGCGCGATCCCTGCTGCGTCTGATGCTGTGGGGCGGCGATCGGGCCGCGTCGGCGCCGCCATCGGTGATGGTGCTGCGGCAGTTGCCGACACTGGGTCGGCAATCGGAGAACTGGCGACAGGGGCGTGGGATGCGATCTTTTGACGTGCGGCCCAGTGAAGTGCGGCGCTGGGTGGCATCGTCGGGGTCGATGATCGCTCGAAGCGCGATCTTCGGGGTTGCGGCGCTGATTGCTCTGTACTTGTGCGTGGTGAGTGTCGTGGAGGGAATGATCGCCTCTGCGCTGTCGACATTCGGATTTGCTGTGTTCTGCATCAGCACAATGGCTTTCGCGTGGACCAACGTCCCGTCGATCAAGACAGGCTCTGACGTCCGCCGTTGGGTGCAGGGCTCGACTGTGCGCTACAACCCGCTGGGCTTGAGGTTGCTCGTCGTGATAATCAGCTCTCTGTCGATCTGCGTGATAGCGATGGGTTGCACCTCGGGTGGGGTGGGATGGGTTCTTGCTGCGATGGGATTGTTCATGGCCTCGTTCCTGATTCCAATTCTGTTGCGCAGTATTCGCAACGGCTACCTCGAGCTATCGGACGACGGTATTCGCTACCGCGGCTGGGCATTCGACATCCAGGTACCGTGGGTGGACGTAAGAGACACCGCTGTGGTCGTGGAGTCGTACCCGTTGGTTCTGGTGAGGGTCGACGAAATGGCTAAGATGACCCGGCGCTTCACAGCCTTGCTCTGGAGAATCGAAATTATGCCGAAAGGTAAGTACATCGAACTCGACTGCAGACGCTTCGATGTCCACCCGGTGGCGCTGGAACAGTACCGTCGGTTCTATATCGACAACCCGGACGCCCGAGTCGAACTCGGAACCGATGCAGCAGCAGACAGGCTGACGGGCGTGGGTGTACAGCGCGCCTGACCAGACTGTGCGACGTCCTCAACGAGTTTCGGTACGCAAGACCCTGAAATCGTTGCGTACGAGACGATCTGTCCTCTTTTTTGCCGAGACCCGATTCGGGTTCCATGGCTTTGCCCTACGGCAACGCGGGGTTGCTGTCCGCCTGGCCGGTCGGGCATTGAGGCTTGGTCAACGCGAATCCAGAGGTGGCACAGGCGTTCCGGCTCGAGTCCGCAAAGTAAGGTCACAGCCCAGCGCATTCGCGACGGCGATCGCACCATCGAGTTGGATCGAGTCTTTGCCGCCTTCGAGAGCTTGGACCGTCGACCGACCCACGTTGGCGAGTAATGCCAACTCTGCTTGAGTGAGGCGTAACTGAAGCCGACGTGCGACGAAGGCGGCCGCCACCTCACTCGGATATCTCCGACTTCGTCGTCGCGGATGGGCCATATTCGCTCCTTATGCTTGCGACTACATGCATAGGCGACAATACGCCCCTCTTTTATAGGACTGAGCCCTGTTATGCCTGTGAACGAAGGCATAACGGCATATCCGAATGTCGAATCGTCCGTGTCGGTGGTCAGTTCATTGCGATACTGAATCGACATTGCCTGTACCGGGGACGGGTCCATGCAGTCTCGACCACCTCGGAGTTGGCATGTCCACGAGAACTTTCATTGCAATCACCGCAGTGGCGCTGGTTTGCGTCGGCTGCTCGAGCAGCCCCAACGAGACACCGAGCGAAGCTGTTCCTGTGACGAGCAGTTCGAGCGTGCCGGTGTCGGCGTTGCCTACCTCCAGTGTGGACGTGACGGCGGCACCTGAGCCGCCGCCTGTTCCTCAGCCCCAACCAACCACCTACGAGTGCGGCGACTTGGATCTGTATCAGTCCGGCACCGCCCTGTACTCGGACGGCACGACAGGGTACGAAGCCGAGTGCGATACATATGTCGCGCCGGCACCGCCTGAATTGAGATATTGCGATTACGGCGGCACCGCGGTCTTGACCGATGGGTCGTACGTGGTGAACGACCCGAGATGCGCGGCGACCGCGCCGGTACCCGATGCAGGGTATCCGTACAACGAATCCGAGGATCGAAACGGCGATGGCGTCGTGAATGGCTACGAGCGGTGCGGAGTCCTGTGCGGTGAAGAACCGACCAGCGGGGATATCCAAACCCAGTACGGCTGCGAGCAGGGCTACATCACTGGTCCACAGTGCGAATAGAACGACCCGTGTTCGGCATTTGCAGTATTGCCAATGAGCCGTGCGGCATAGTGACCACCACTGTCCGTTGGCGTCGAAGGTGGAACCTCCGTGGGGAATGCAGTCAAGACCGGACGTGACGAGTGGGTCGTCGTCGATGTCGAGACCTCGGGTCTGAAGGCATCACGTGATTGGGTGCTCAGCGTGGCCGCCATGACGGTCGACGAGGACGGACGCGTCGGACGCGAACTGTCGACTCTGGTCAACCCGGGCTGCGATCCGGGTCCGGTGCACATCCACAAACTGACGCCCGAACGGCTTGCCGGTGCGCCGACGTTCGACATGATCGCCCCGCAGCTCATGGATCTGCTCGACGGTCGAACCTTGGTCGCGCACAACGCAAGTTTCGATCACGGCTTCCTGAAGCTCGAATCGATGCGTGCGGGCATCGACATGCCGACGAAGCAACGGCTGTGCACCGTGGCATTGTCGAGGCGACTACAACTCGACACTCCCAACCACAAGCTGTCCACCTTGGCCGCGCACTGGAAAGTGCTGCAGTCCAATGCGCACGACGCCTACGACGATGCCCGCGTGCTGGCGCAGGTGTTCACTCACAGTGCTCGACTGGCCAGGTCGCTCGAACTTCCGCTTCCGGTCGTCACGTGCACCGAGCGCCTGACGCTCTATCCGGACACCGTGCCTCGAACGCATTGCACGTGGGAGAACCCCGGTCCTCTTGCTGGGGACGGCGGTCTGATTCAGGGCATGCGGGTCGTGATCAGCGGCGACACGCGCATTCCGCGGTTGCGTCTGGCCGCTCAGGTCACCGAAGCTGGCTTGGACGTGATGAACTCCGTCAGCCGATTCACCAGTGTGGTGGTGTGCTCGGATCCCACGACCGAAAGCAGAAAGGTCGAGCGGGCTCGGGCCCATGGACTTCGGATAATCTCGGAGTCCGAACTGCTCGACCTGCTATGGGATGTGCAACCAGGAACGCCCAAAGGCACTCGACCGCAGGTCCAGCCGAAGCCAACCGTGCAGCAGCCCGATCCAGTCGCCAAGCCCTGGCAGACAAGAAGGGTCTTGGTCATGGGTGGTTCGCATGCCGATTCTGTGCTGATGCGTTCCCGCCTGATCCAACTCGGTGCGACACCGGCTGTGAATCTCAGCGCTGGCGTGACCGACATCCTGATTCTGGACGGCGGCGACGGAGATCCCCGGATGCCGAAAGTGAAAGAACGGGATTTGACGTTGCTGACACCGGCGGCGATAGACCGTGAGCTGAAGATCGAGGTGCCTGCTCCGCTTCCGGCGCGGCGGTCCCGAATCGCGCCGCTGGTGCCACGTGGTGGTGTCGTCGACCTGGATCCATGCTTCACCATGCTGACTTTGAACAGTTCGTGGCGGGCCGACGAGTCCGATCAGGTCGATGTCGACGTCGTCGCGTTCCTGGTCAACGACGACGAGTTGGTCTCCAGTGACGAGGATTTCGTGTTCTACAACGCTCCGGCCACCTCGGACGGTGCGGTCTCGATGTCGATCGACGGTGACAGTGAGCAGGGCGTCCGGATCGATCTGGCACTCGTTCCCGAGGAATGCGCGCGCATAGTCATAGCCGCAGCCATAGACGGCGACAAGACGTTCGGCGACGTCGGTGCAGTCTCTGTATCGCTCGATGGAGTCGATTCGACGGTCGCCACGGCCGTGCTCGACGCAGCCACGACAGAACAGTCGATGCTGTTGGCCGAGATCTACCGCCGAGGGAGTGGATGGCGCTTTCGACCTATCGGCCAAGGTTATGACGACGGATTGGCTGAACTGGCCGTCAGA
This sequence comes from Rhodococcus sp. IEGM 1370, assembly GCF_033142325.1. Taxonomy (NCBI): domain Bacteria; kingdom Bacillati; phylum Actinomycetota; class Actinomycetes; order Mycobacteriales; family Nocardiaceae; genus Rhodococcus; species Rhodococcus sp. IEGM 1370. The sequence continues at coordinate 30,617 of NZ_JAWLRY010000033.1, forward strand.
TACGGCGTGGAAGTCGACGAGTAGCCAAGAACAGGATCCCGTCAGGCATGTCCCAGCGTGCCCGGGACGGCGCGACGTGTCAAGCCCCGGGTTTTGTAGAGGGTGTTTATCTGGCGTCGGCGAGGTCGTCGACGGGCTCGGGTGGCGGTTCGAC
>NZ_JAWLRY010000034.1:0-29251 GCF_033142325.1 Rhodococcus sp. IEGM 1370
TTCTCCCAGCTCAGAGCAACATTCTTTCTATCTGACACGCCTCGCCTACACGCCAGCGTGAAAGCCCGAGGCTAGCGCTCGTGGTGTGCACCGTATGGATAGCGTGCCTGCCCTGCCTGCCTACCCTCTGCCTCGAATGGTCTGCACAGTGCTGTTGCCTCTTGCATTCGATGTTGCATTCGATCTGCAATAGACGTTGAGAATCAAACTGCTAAAGCGTTCCTGTCGTCAATGTCGAACGCAGGAATGGCAGCAAGATAACGACGTTGGGAATGCAGTGATCCATTAGCGATGACGCCTATTGCTGCGTTGACTAATACCACCTGACTGCACGCTGCCTAATGTCTGATAAACAATTGCCATTCCTCTATTCGCATTCTTTCCATTCCATTGTTTGTGCACGTGCACGGTAGGCCGAGGTCGGAACGGAAGATAGGCATGGGAAAGGGCAGGGGGAATAGGAATTACGGGTTATTCAGGCACTACGGCGACCCCGGAGTCGCTGGGACGCCTCTCTAACATGCAAAAGTCGGACGTCCAACCATTATTTAGGCCTCTGACCAGGCGAAATGCAAAACACAGAGACCGATCAGCACGTACCTCGAACGACCCGCCATCAGACGCTCCGAAACAATTCCCCTGATAAACAATTCGATGCACACCGATAAACTCTGTTCTGCACCTTCGATAAACTCTGTGAAATCATTTCTCGGAGTAATTACATTCTCGACTGGCCGAAAAAGAGAGCACCGCTCTCGATGTAGGCTGTCCCGAGGTTCGTTCGGAGATAAACAAGCCTGACCACGAAAGACGTTATGCAACAACGATTATCGGAGAAAGGGCTATGCCGTCATAGATCACGGTCGGCCATGCGTGATTGCACCTCGCCGGTACGAGTGCGCGCGAAGAATCCGAGGGATTGGCGTTGCAGGTGCGAGTAGACCTGGACGCGTAGATCGTGCATGAGTCGCTGACCGACGCCGTTGGACATCCAGGTCTGCACGACGCCGAGAGTGTTGGTGGCGACTGCGACTGCGATCATGCCGAGTGCGATCAGGCTGACGAGCGTGACATCGCGGTCGGGTATCGCATGATCGAGGAGTTCGCGGAGAAGCAAGGGGGACGCGAGCGCGATGATCGCGCTGACGACGATGATCGCGCTGACGACGGCGATCTTGCGGCGGTAGGGCGTGAACAGAGCCAGGACTCGGCGCACGGGTGCTGGATCGGACGCGAGGAGAGAACGTTCGGGTCGGCTTTCCAAGTAGACCTCCGTGGTAGCTGAAGTAATATGCAGAGGCTACCTCACTATGAGGTAGTGAGCAACCGTCGCTATGATCCCGTACATGGAAACCGGACACTCGCCCAACCTGAGCGAGCAGTTCATGGCCGTCGCGCGGCAGATCCGGCGCAGCCACATGACTGCGTTGGAACCGTTCGGCCTCAATCCCTCACAGAGTCGGGCCCTGCACGTGTTGGCGCGCGAGCCCGAGTCCGTGCGACTACGCGATCTCGCCGAGCACCTGCGCATCGTCGCGCGATCGGCCACCGACATCGTCGACTCCCTCGAGGCGGCGCACCTGGTGATCCGGCAACAGGATCCGAGCGATCGGCGAGCCGTCCTGGTCGAGCTGACCGACACCGGCCGCGCGCTGTTGGACAGAATCGACGACGCGCGCCGTCAGGTGTCGTCGGAAATGTTCGACGGCCTCGAGCCCGCGGAACGCGACGAGCTGAACCGACTGTTGAGCAAGATCGCCGAGACCGGCTGAACCGACCGAGTACTACTGCTCGCCGGTCCGTTCGCGTCGGGCGAGCTCGGCGAACATCGCGTTGTGCGCGGCCAGGTCGGCATCGTGATCGCGCTCGGCGGCGCGGTCACTGCGCCTGGCATCTCGATCGTCGCTACGGGTCCATTGGATCAGCAACGCCAGCATGACGAGCACCAGCGGAACCTCGCCCGTGGCCCAGGCGATACCGCCGCCGAGCTTCTGATCCCCGAGCAGGTCGGAGTTCCAATCAAGCCCGAGCGTCCGGTAGAACCAGCCACCCATCACGGTGTTCATGCTCATCAGAGCCACTCCGAAGAAGGCATGGAACGGCAGCGATCCGAACACGACGGCGAGTTTGGTGACCGGAGCGATCTTGCGCGGAGACGGATCGACTCCGATGACGGTCCAGTAGAACAGGTAACCGCTGAGCACGAAGTGCAGGTTCATCAGCAGGTGCGCGCCGTGACTGTCCAGAACCGCCCCGAAGATTCCGCCGAGGTAGAGCACGTAGAAGCCGCCGACGAAGATCAGCGCCGCGACGAGCGGATGGGTGACGAACTGCGAAAGTCGACTGTGCAGGCCCATCAGCAACCACTCGCGCATCCCGGGGACGCCGTCCTTGCCGGCCGCAGGCAGTACCCGCAATGCCAGCGTCAGCGCGCCACCGAGCGCGAGGAGGACGGGGGCCAGCATCGAGAGCATCATGTGGCCGGTCATGTGCACGCTGAACACGGCCGTGGAATATCGACCGATTCCCGAGGACGTGCTGATCAGCAGCGTGAGGCAGCCCAGCACCCAGGCGACCGTACGGCCGACGGGCCACGCGTCTCCGCGCAGCCGCAGCCGCCGGACTCCGATCAGGTACACCACGGCCATGACGATTGCCGCGGTGCCGAAGATCAGATCGAAGCGCCAGTCCAGCGCCATGCGCGCGAACGTCGGCGGGCCACTGAGGTTGTACCCGAGTGCCGCTTCCGTGGTCGTGAGATTGGGGTCGATCTCGGCCGGCGGAGGTGTGCGGCCGAGCCCGACGGCCAGCCCGATGGTCGCAGCGAGGACCAGCACCTCGGCACCGGCGAACCGGAGCAGCGGCCCGCGGGCCGTGGGATCGGCGATCAGTGCCGGTAGGGCACGGCGGCGCTGCATCCAGCCGAAGCCGCCCAGCACGATCAGGGCGACGATCTTGCCCACGATCAGCAGGCCGTAGGTGGTGGTGAACAGGTCGGCGAGCGAAACCCGGACCAGGGCGTTGATGACGCCGCTGATGCCCATGACCACGAAACAGACTCCGGCGATCGTGGAGAATCGGCGAGCCGCGACATCGGCGTGTGCACCACGCCTGCGAACGTGCGCCAGCAGCGCGAACAGTCCGCCCGCCCACAACGACGCGGCCCCGAGATGCAGGATCAAACTGTTGGTGGCGATGTCGTGCGAGCCGCCTGCCGAGGAGTGTCCGCTCAGCGCGATCGGCAGCAGCGTCGCGAGGGAGAACCCGAGCAGTGCGGGCGTCCAGGCCCACCGCAACACCGTGCGCGACGCGATGGCGAGCACAACGGCCATGATGGCGGTCCAGCGCCAGGCACTGGCGATCTCCACCTGGTCGAGCGCAATCCACAGGTTCGCCGGTTTGATGGCCTCGGTGAACGGCTGCCCCGAGGTGTCGGACAACGTCAAGGGCACCAGAAGCAGGGCGCAGACGGCCCAGATGATCGACGCCACCGAGCCGGTCCGGACCGCGCGGTAGCCGTCGACGTCGAGGATCCCGTTCTTCTGCGGGGGTACGAGGAACGCGGCCAGCAGAAAGGATCCGATGGCGATGACGGCGGCGATCTCGCCGATGGCCCTCAGCGCAGGCAGACCGTACGTGGTTGCCGGGCCCGGATCCGGGATTCCGAGCAATACCAGCGCATCGGAGGCGGAGAGCATCACGATGAGTGCGGCGACCACACCGGCGATGACGCCTGCGGTGGCGAACACCGTCGTGGTGGTCGACCGTGGATCGTCGTTCGTCGAACCGTCGTTCGCCCGGACATCGTCCGCCGGGAGTTCAGCGGTCGAGGGTTCGGGCTTCTCGAGATCCGGTGTTGCCATACCACCAGAGTAAGAGGTGATCGGGAGTACTCGAAACGCGAGTCCTACACAGCGTCGTACTTGTCCGCACTCACGGCCTCGGTCGCGTCGTGATGGATGCGACCGTCTCGGGCGCGCAGCGGTTCACCGGTACCGCCCCAGCGGTGGGCGATGATCTCCGCTGCGATCGACACGGCCGTCTCCTGCGGGGTGCGCGCGCCGAGATCGAGACCGATCGGGCTGGCCAGACGAGTGAGTTCTGTCTCCGTCAGACCCGAAGCCCGCAACCGAGCCATGCGGTCGTCATGGGTTCGGCGCGATCCCATCGCGCCGACGAATGCCAGAGAGGAGATGCGCAACGCCACCTCGAGCAGTGGCACGTCGAATTTGGGGTCGTGAGTCAACACACACACGACCGTCCGCTCGTCCACCTCCCCCGCCGCGAACTGCGCGGACAGATAGTCGTGCGGCCACGCGACCACGACCTGCTCGGCTGCGGGAAACCGCTGTGGAGTCGCGAAGACGGCCCGTGCGTCGCAGACCGTGACTCGGTACCCGAGGAATGCGCCCTGCTGCGCCACCGCGGCAGCGAAATCGATGGCTCCGAACACCAGCATCCGCGGCGGCGGAGCGTGGCTCGAGACGAACACCTCCATCCCCTCGCCCCGTCGCTGGCCGTCGGGCCCGTAGGTCAGGACAGCCGAACGGCCTGCGGCGAGAAGCCCTTTCGCATCGTCGGCCACGGCAGCGTCGGCACGCTCGCTGCCGAGCGAGCCTCGGGTGCCCGATTCTCCGACGACGATCCTGCGGCCGAGCCGTTCCGGATCGGCATGCGCGACGACTGTCGCCATCGCCACGGGCACATTGGCGCGAACGTCCGCGACGAGGGCCTCGAATTCGGGAAACGTCTGTCGGGTGAGCACTTCGACGAACACGTCGAGCGTTCCGCCGCAGGTGAGCCCGACTGCGAACGCATCGTCGTCCGATACCCCGTATCGGGTGAGCACCGGAGCCCCGGTGCGCATGACGTCCTGCGCGAGTTCGTAGACCGCGCCTTCGACGCAGCCGCCGGAGACCGAACCGGCCACCGCACCGTCGGAACCGACGAGCATGGACGCTCCGACCGGACGCGGCGCGGAATCGAAGGTGCGGACCACGGTCGCGACCGCTGCCACGTCGCCGGACTGCCAGGTGCGCAGCGCGTCGTCGAGGATGTCGTGCACAGCACCTCCTTCGACCTGGGGTCGGAACGATTCCGAAACCACCGCTTTCCCGCTGCGACCATCGCCCAATCCCATGCCGGCGCGATCGACGTATACGGAAAGGTACACTCGTCAACCGTGCTCGAGCGGGTCCGCCCGCACGTGCCAGCCTCCGTAGCTCAGGGGATAGAGCAAGGGCCTTCTAATCCCTTGGTCGCAGGTTCGAATCCTGCCGGGGGCACCCTCTGACCAGCAGAAACGTAAGTCCGTTCGGCTCACTGTGGTTGACTTCGCATAACGAAGGGTCACACGTGCATCAGCTCACTCTCGGAGTCCTCTCACGTTCGCGCAAGCCCGATGAGCGGCGACTACCGATTCACCCACTGCATTTCGATCGAATAGATGCCGATATCCGCGCCCGAATGTTCCTCGAATCCGGCTACGGCGAGCCGTTCGGAATTTCGGACGAGCACCTGGCCACCCAGGTGGCGGGCATTCGCACGCGCGACCAACTCATCGCCGAGTGCGATGTGATCCTGTTGCCCAAGCCCCAGGCCGAGGATCTCGCATCCTTGCGCCCAGGGCAGACACTGTGGGGCTGGCCGCACTGCGTACAGGACGAAGAACTCACCCAGATCGCCGTCGACCGCAAGCTGACGCTGATCGCCTTCGAGGCGATGAATCACTGGACCCACGAGGGCTCGTTCAATCTGCATGTGTTCCACAAGAACAACGAGTTGGCCGGCTACTGCTCGGTGCTGCACGCACTGCAGTTGATCGGGTCCACCGGTGATTACGGTCGCCGGTTGCGGGCTGCGGTCATCGGTTTCGGTGCCACCGCTCGCGGTGCGGTCACTGCACTCAATGCCCATGGCATTCACGATGTGGACGTTCTCACCCAGCGCGGCGTCACTGCGGTGAGTTCGCCGATCCACTCGGCCAACATCGTCAACTTCGATCTCGACGACGCCGATCCACGCCAGAGTCGGGCCCTCACCCCCGACGGCCGCGTACCACTGTCGAGCTTCCTCGCCGACCACGACGTCATCGTCAATTGCGTTCTGCAGGATACCAATTCACCACTGACGTTCCTGACGAACCAGGACCTGCCGACTCTCGCGCCTGGCACCCTCGTGGTGGACGTCTCGTGCGACGAGGGCATGGGGTTCGAGTGGGCCAAGCCCACGTCGTTCGCCGATCCCATGTTCACCGTGGGCGACAACGTGCGCTACTACGCCGTCGACCACAGCCCCTCGTACCTGTGGAACTCTGCTACCTGGGAAATCAGCGAATCTCTGCTGCCGTACCTTCGGATCGTGCTCGACGGCCCCTCGGCGTGGAGTACCGATTCCACCATCGAGCGTTCGATCGAGATCAGGGGCGGCATCATCGTGAACCCGAATATCCTTGCCTTCCAACATCGCAGTGCGGAGTACCCGCACACCGCAGCGTGAACGAAGCGCACGGCATGAGCATCACGTGGATCGAGGACGGTAGCGAGCGGACGTGTCGCTGGCAGTCGGAGAACGGCGCTCCCGCACCCCGCACGGTACGCATCGTCGACGATTCGACGACGGCAGACGTGGCATACAAGCTGGCCACGATCGGCGAGGCTCTGTTGTGGCGCGGCGATTACAACAATGCTCGGCAGCTGCTGTCGGCGATGACCCGGCGGGTACGAGCGGCCAAACAGACCTCCGACGCGTCACCTGCGGAGCAGTTTCATCTGCATCGTCAACATCAAGCCAGACGTGCCCGCGTGCTGGGAATGCTTCTGGTGGAACTCGATTCGAGCTTTGGACTCGACCTGGGCCGAGCTCCGGACGTCCGTGCAGCCGTAACAGAGGCGCTCGGCCCCGACGCCGCGCCGTGTGTGCTGTCGTTGCGCGAGCTACTCGGCATGGTCGGCGCACACGAATGGCGTCGCAAGGGTGTCTTCGTGCCGGCGCTGGATGCCTCGATCCACCCGCACTACGGCGTCTTCTCCCCCGTCCGCGGCGAGTACATCCAACTCGTCGCCGACGCACCGCTGCCGGACACGGACCGAGCGTTCGACATCGGCACCGGCTCGGGCGTTCTGGCGGCAGTGCTCGCCCGCCGCGGCGTGACCGCGGTGGTCGCGACCGACAAGGATCCGCGGTCGATCGCGTGCGCACGAGCCAACGTCGATGCTCTCGGATTCGCCGATCGGGTCGATGTGGTGCAGGCCGACATCTTCCCGTCCGGGCGTGCGGGACTGATCGTGTGCAATCCGCCGTGGATTCCCACGAAACCCACGTCGGGCATCGAACATGCGGTGTACGACCCCGGGTCGCGAATGCTCAAGTCCTTCCTCAGCCGACTCCGCGGGCACCTGACGCCGAACGGTGAGGCCTGGCTGATCGTGTCCGACCTCGCCGAGCTGCTCGGATTGGTCACGCGCGCAGAACTTCTCACCGCCATCGACGCGGCAGGCCTGGCCGTCGTCGGCCGAACCGACACCACCCCGACGCATTCGCGCGTCACCGACAGCTCCGACGTGCTGCACGCGGCACGCTCACGCGAAACCACGTCACTGTGGCGGCTCCGCGCACGCTGACAGTGGGCACACGACAGCGCCGCCCGAGCATTGCTCGGGCGGCGCTGGTGGATCCGGTACTTCTTACCGTTCGCGGGTCTCGAACTCGCCGTTGATCACGGTGCCCAGCGGCGCGTCACGCTCCGCCTTCTTCGCCGCCTCACGCATTTCGATTCCGTCGGTGATCAGATCACCGATTTCACGAGTGACGTCGCGGACAGCTCCGGCGATGATCACCACGATCCGGCCGACGTGAGTCGCGGCCGATTCGGTGAACTCCTGCACGGTGTCCTTGTTGCGCTCGAACTTTCCTACCAACAGGACCGCCCCCTTCGAAGTCGTCACGCTGCGCTGGTCTTCTTACGCTCGACGATAACACCGGCCGGAGCCGCCGATCCCGTGAGCGAGTTGGGCAGGGCGAGCTTGAAGATCTTGCCCCACACGGTGCCGATCTGGTGGAAGAAGCCGCCGGTGTTGTAGGGCAGGTCGTACTTCTCACACAGGGCCTTGACCTCCGGCGCAATCTGCGGGTAGCGGTGCGCGGGCAGATCGGGGAACAGGTGGTGCTCGATCTGGTGCGAGAGGTTGCCCGACATGATGTGGAACAGCGGAGTTCCTTCGATGTTGGCCGATCCCAGCATCTGTCGCACGTACCATTCGCCGCGGCTCTCCTCGGCGGTCTCTTCCTTGCTGAAGGTCTGGACTCCGGTGGGGAAGTGGCCGCAGAAGATGATCGAGTAGGTCCACACGTTGCGGATGAGGTTGGCCGCGACGTTGCCGACCACGGTGGACGCGAAGAACGGGCCGGTCAGCGCGGGGAAGATCACGTAGTCCTTGAGCGCCTGCTTGCCCGCCTTGCGCCACATGCCCTGCAGCAGCGGCTTGACGTCGTGCCACTTGCGCTTGCCCGCGACGATGTTCTCCGTCTCGAGGTCGTGCAGCATGACGCCCCACTCGAAGAACGTCATCAGCAGGAACGCGTACACCGGGTTGCCGAGGTAGTACGGATTCCACTTCTGGTCCTGATCCATACGCAGGATGCCGTAACCGATGTCGCGGTCCATGCCGACGATGTTGGTGAACGTGTGGTGCATGTAGTTGTGCGAGTGCTTCCACTGGTCTGCCGGGCAGACGGTGTCCCACTCGAACACCTCGGAGTTGAGGCCGGGCTCACGCATCCAGTCGTACTGGCCGTGCATGACGTTGTGGCCGATCTCCATGTTGTCGAGAATCTTCGCCACTCCGAGGGCACCGACGCCTGCGAGCCATGCAGGCGGAAGGAAGGGCAGGTACATCAACGCGCGTCCGGCGACCTCGAGGCCGCGCTGCGCCTTGATGATCTTGTAGATGTATTCGCGGTCCTCGTCACCGAGCTTGGCGACGGTGCGGGCGCGCAGATCGTCGAGTTCGCGGCCGAGTTCCTCGACCTGTTCGTAGGTCAGCACGGTCGGCTGGTCCGGCAGGGTCTCGTCACGGCGGAAGGGCAGGACGGTGGTGGGCAGGATCGAGAGAATCGTTCCGAGCATCTGATGATCTCCAATTCGATCGGGTCGAGATGGGTCTTGGGGTTGTCGCTGTTCGAGGTGGATCTAGATGTCGATGTCGACGTCGCCCACGGCAACGGACACGCACAGCTGGATCTTCTTGTCCGATTCGGTGTCGGTCTCACCGGTCTTGATGTTCTTGGTGCAGCCGGACCTCTTCACCGAGGTGCAGGTGAAGCAGATACCCATCCGGCAGCCGTTGGCCGGTGAGAGTCCCGCTGCTTCGGCCTGTTCGAGCAGCGTCTCGCCGTCGTTCTCCGAGGACACGTCGCTGCCGGAGAACGTGGTGGTGCCGGTGACGTCGTCGCTGACGGTAGCGAACGAGGGTGTGAACTCCTCGAGGTGCAGCCGCTCGCCGAGACCTGCGTCGTCGAAGTACGACGTCACGCTCTTCATCAGTCCGGGAGGTCCACACAGGAAGGTGTCGGCCTCGGCGAACCACGGGGCCACCGCATCGAGATGTTCCTGGCCGAAGAACCCGTGCAGGTCACCGCCCGTCTTCTGCTCGGTGTACGCGAAGACGATGTTCACGTTCTCGTGCTCGGCGGCGATCTTCTCGAGGTCCTTCTTGTACGCGACGTCGTTTTCGGTGAACGCGTAGTGCAGGAAGGTCAGGTCGCTGCTGTACCCCTCGTCCAGCAGCGACCTGAGCATGGACAGCACCGGCGTGATACCGCTGCCACCGCTGATCAGCAACGTCTTTGGCGGGCGTGGTTGAGGAAGCTCGAACGTGCCGTCCGCCTGCGACAGGCTGACCACCAGGCCGACGTGCGCGTTCTTGTGCAGGTACTGCGACACCAGACCCTCGGGATGCGCCTTGATCGTCAGTTCGATCCGGCCGTCCTTGCGGTACTGCGAGCACGCGGGCGAGTAGCAGCGGGTGTGACGTACTCCGTCGATGACGACTCCGACCTGAACGAACTGGCCGGCCTTGAAACCCTTCCACTGACGCGTGGGACGGATGGTGAGCGTCAACGAGTCTTCGGTGGACCGGTGTATCTCGGTCACTTCGCCGCGAAGGTCACGAACGGTCGTCATCGGGTCGACGAGTTCGAGGTAACGATCGAGCGCGTGGGGTGTGGCCATGGCCTCGAACAGGGAAAGAAGCGAGAACTTGCGCGAACCCGAGGCCCGCGACGGACGTTCTTGAAGCGTCATTCCATCCTCCCTTACCGGATCGAAACCTACGACCCATTCAGTGAACGATTGTGCACTAACATGAGTGTGGCAGAGCGACACCGGTACCTGTCAACGTTTATGTGACCGCCGTTACAGAGCGAATCGACAGTTCTGCGGGTGCCGGGGAGGAACCGGAAGGGAGATCACAGAGTGCGCGCCCATAAACTGGACGTTGTGACAGAACCGGGGACCCGCGCCGAGCGCAAGGAGCGCACGCGGCAAGCACTGATCGAGGGCACCCTGGACCTGCTCCGCGAGCGTTCTTTCGCCAGCGTCAGCCTCCGTGAGGTCGCTCGATCCGCCGGCATCGTCCCCACCGCGTTCTATCGACACTTCGCCTCCATGGAGGACCTCGGCGTCGCTCTCGTCGAGGACAGCATGCGGATGCTGCGACAGATGCTGCGCGACGCCCGGCGCAACCCCAGCACCAAGACGGCCACCGAGTCCTTCGGCATCCTGGTTCGCCAGGTTCGCTCCCACGAGGATCAATTCCGTTTTCTCAGTCGCGAACGGTACGGCGGCGTGACCGGAGTGCGCCGCGCCTTCGCCACCGAACTACGACTGTTCGTCAGCGAGCTGACCATCGACCTGTCCCGCATGCCCGGTCTGGAGCAGTGGGACGTCGCCGATCTGGAGATGACCGCAGACCTGCTCGTCTCTACGATGCTTACCGCGGTGGTCGGCCTGTTGGAAATCGACAGACCGGGTAGTCAGAACGAGAAGGACCTGATCGAGCGGACCGAGAAGCAGATCCGCATGATCATGCTCGGGATGAGCCGATGGGAACCACGACGGGCTTGACCGTTCGAGAACGAGACGGCCGCGAAGGGATGTTCATGACCGAGTTAAGTGTCGGCGAGTACGTGTTCGAGGTCGAGATGTCGGGACCACCGGACGGTGTTCCGGTGGTTGCGCTGCACGGCTTTCCGCAGACCAACGCGTCGTGGACCGCGGTGACGCCCGGCTTGGTCGGCGCAGGTTGTCGCGTGATCGCCCCGAACCAACGGGGCTACTCCCCCGGTGCCCGTCCGGTCGGCGTCGAGCACTACCGCATCGAACATCTCACCGGCGACATCCTCGGATTGCTCGATACGCTCGAGCTGCCGTCGGCGCATCTGGTCGGACACGACTGGGGTGCGGTGGTCGCCTGGCATCTCGCAGCCGAGCATCCGGATCGCGTACGTACTCTCACGGCGGCGTCGGTCCCGCATTCGGCCGCGTTCAACTGGGCCATCCGCGAGGATCCGGATCAGCAGGAGCGGTCGACGTACTTCGGTCTGCTCCGAGAACCGGAGAAGGCCGAGCGAGTTCTGGTCGAGAACGACGCCCAGCGGCTGCGCGCGATGTTCGGTGCGGACAGCCTCGACGACGAATACGTTCGGCATCTCACCGTCCCCGGGGCGCTGACGGCCGCATCGAGCTGGTACGCCGCGATGACCAAGGAGTTCGCAAACCTTCCTCCGGTGACCGTGCCCACCACGTACGTCTGGAGCAACGGCGACACCGCCATCGGTCGAGCGGGAGCGGAGCGCTGCGGCGAATTCGTCGATGCGCCGTACAGATTCGTCGAATTGGACGGCATCTCGCACTGGATCCCGGAAGAAGCGCCCGAGGAACTGACGGCCGAGATCCTGGCCCGTATCGACTCCGTCTAGACCCGTTCGGGAGCCCGCACCTTCAGCAGCGCCAGCAGGCCGGCAGCGAGGACGATGATCAGCCCGGCGATACCCGCGCGGTCGGCGTCGAACATCCACACGAACAGACCGAACAGGGACGGTGCGAGGAACGAGGCGGCGCGTCCCGTCGTGGCGAACAGTCCGAAGAACTGACCTTCGCGTCCCGGTGGAGCCAGCCGGGCCAGGAAGGTGCGGGCGGACGACTGCGCCGGCCCGACGAACAGACACAGGATGAGCCCGAAGATCCAGAACATCGTCGGTCCCGAGACGAACAGCAGAATCGTCCCGGCCGCGATCATGCACGTGAGGGAGAAGACGATCACCTTCTTCGGGCCGATTCTGTCGTCGAAACGCCCGGCCACGATCGCTCCGAGTCCGGCGATGACGTTGGCGGCGACACCGAACAGCAGGACGTCACCGGCACCGATGCCGTAGACGCTGACGGCCAGTACGGCTCCGAAGGTGAAAACCCCCGCCAATCCGTCCCGGAACAGTGCACTGGCTATCAGGTAGTAGACCGCGCGACGGTCTGCACTCCACAGCTCCCGGACATCGCGAACCAGCACACGGTACGAGGCCGCGAACCCGGCTTCAGCGGAGTTGGGATCGGCGACGGCGCGGGGTACCTCGGGAACGGCGAACATCACCGGGATGGCCGAGACGGCGAACCACACGGCAGCGAGCAGAGCGACGAGTCGGATGTTCAGTCCGCCGTCGGTGCTCAGCCCCAGAACTCCGCGGGTGTCGCCGTCGCCGGCAATGAAACCGACGTAGCACAGGAGAAGCAGTACGATTCCGCCGAAATAGCCCATCGACCAACCGAACCCGGATACTCGGCCGATGTTCGCCGGAGTGGAGACCTGCCGCAGCATCGAGTTGTACGGGATGCTCGCCAGCTCGAACATGATGGATCCGAGACCGAGCAGCAACAGGCCGAGCCACAGATAGTGGTAGTCGTCTCGGACGAAGAACAGGCCGGCCATGGCGACGACCGTCAGCGCGGTCAACACCCCCAGCAGCCACTTACGTTTGCCGCGCGCGTCGAAGTACTGCCCGCAGACCGGCGCGAGTAGTGCGATGACAACGCTGGACACGGCAATCGACCAGCTGAACCAGGTGGTGGCCGAGATGGAACCGGGCAGATCGTCGCCGACGGCGTCGGTGAGATACACCGAGAACACGAACGTGAGAATGACGGCGTTGAACGCGGCCGAGCCCCAGTCCCAGAACCCCCAGGCGGTGACCTGCTTACGCGTTGTGGCGACTCCGACGACAGCGGCCTCCGGCTGGGTTCCCATGGTTGCCAACACTAGACCGCGGCATCCGAATTCATCGGTGCACCTAGTTGCATAGTCACCGTGTTGCATACATACTCTCGGGTGTGGCTTTGGAACACGCGATTCTGGTTTCCCTCACCGAGCTCAGCGGCTCGGGGTACGAGCTCGCCCGACGCTTCGACAAGTCGATCGGATTCTTCTGGAGCGCAACGCATCAGCAGATCTACCGGACGCTGACGCGGATGGACGGGGCTGGGTGGATCACCGGAGAGGCAGTCGCGCAGGACGGCCGGCCGGACAAGAAGGTCTACTCCGTCAGCGCTGCGGGTCGCGCGGAGCTCGATCGCTGGATCGCCGCTCCGACCGATCCTTCGCAGCTACGCGAGGAGCTCGCGGTCAAGATCCGCGGGGCCGCCAACGGTGACATCGATGCTCTCAAGATCGAAGTCGCCCGCCATCGCGATGTTCATGCCACCCGCCTCGACGTCTATCGACTGATCGAGAAGCAGGACTTTCCGGCCCCCGCTGCCCTCACCGGCACCGCGTTGCATCAATACCTGGTGCTGCGCGGCGGAATTCGCGTGGAAGAAGGATTCACCGAGTGGTGCACCGAGGTATTGGAGAAGCTGTGAAGACCGAGCAGACTGCTGGCCCGTATCCGATTCTGTTGTCTCCGTTGGATGTCGGCGCAACCACGCTGAAGAACCGCGTGATCATGGGATCGATTCACACCGGCCTCGAAGATCGCGCCCGCGACACCGGCCGCCTGGCGGCCTATTTCGCCGAGCGTGCCCGGGGCGGAGTCGCGCTGATCATCACCGGGGGCTATGCCCCCAATCGCACCGGTTGGCTGTTGCCGTTCGGAGCCAAGCTGACCAATCGCATCGAAGCCCGACGGCATCGCCGGATCACTGCTGCCGTCCATGACGAAGGCGGCAAGATCGCACTGCAGATCCTGCATGCCGGGCGCTACTCCTACCAGCCGCTGAGCGTGTCGGCGTCGTCGATCAAGGCTCCCATCAATCCTTTTCGGCCGCGGCGACTGACATCGAGGGGCGTCCGCTGGCAGATCCGCAACTACGTACGCTGCGCCCGGCTCGCGCAGAGCGCCGGCTACGACGGCGTCGAGATCATGGGCGGAGAGGGTTACTTCATCAACCAGTTCCTCTCCGAGCGCACCAACAAGCGACGTGATGAGTGGGGCGGTTCGGCGAAGAACCGTCGGCGGATGGTCGTGGAGATCGTGCGGCAGACGCGAGCGGCCGTGGGCCCCGACTTCATCGTCGTGTTCCGGCTGTCGATGGCCGATCTGGTCGAACAAGGCCAGAGCTGGGACGACATCGTCGCGCTGGCCGAGGACGTCGAAGCTGCGGGTGCGAACATCATCAACACCGATATCGGCTGGCACGAGTCGCGGGTGCCGACCATCGTGACCTCGGTTCCCCGCGCCGCATTCGCGGACATCACCGGCAAGCTCGAGAAGCACGTGTCCATCCCGGTCGCCGCGTCCAATCGCATCAACATGCCCGAGATCGCCGAGAACATTCTGGCTCGCGGCGACGCGCAGTTGATCGCGATGGCCAGGCCGATGCTGGCCGATCCGTTCTGGGTCGAGAAAGCCGCCACCGACTCCGCCGACCGGATCAACACGTGCATCGCCTGCAATCAGGCCTGCCTGGACCACGCCTTCGTGCACAAGAAGGTGTCGTGCCTGGTCAACCCGCGTGCCGGACGCGAGATCGACCTGCAACTGCTGCCGACGAAGAAGACCAAGAAGGTGGCGGTCGTCGGAGCCGGACCCGCAGGCCTGGCCGCCGCGCTCAATCTCGCGGAACGCGGACACGCCGTCAGCCTCTTCGAGGCCAGAGACGAGATCGGCGGACAGTTCGGAATCGCGCGACTCATACCCGGCAAGGAGGAGTTCGCCGAAACGATCCGGTACTTCTCCAGTGCGCTTCGCAGCGCAGACGTCGCCGTTCACCTCGACACCCGAGCCACCGCCGTCGAACTCGTCGCAGGCGAGTTCGACGAGGTGGTGCTGGCCACCGGCGTCACTCCCCGAATGCCGAGTATCCCCGGCATCGAGCACCCCTCGGTCCTGTCGTACGCAGAACTGGTGCGCGACGGCAGGCCCGTCGGCGATCGGGTCGCGGTCATCGGTGCAGGCGGTATCGGTATCGACATCTCCGAGTTCCTCACCACCGACGCCTCCCCCACCTTGGATCTGAAGGAATGGAAGCAGGAGTGGGGCGTCACCGAGCCCGAGGCCGCGCCGGGGGCGTTGACGACTCCGGTACCCGCACCCTCTCCGCGTGAGGTGTATCTGCTGCAACGCAAGCC
Organism: Rhodococcus sp. IEGM 1370; assembly: GCF_033142325.1. Classification (NCBI taxonomy): domain Bacteria; kingdom Bacillati; phylum Actinomycetota; class Actinomycetes; order Mycobacteriales; family Nocardiaceae; genus Rhodococcus; species Rhodococcus sp. IEGM 1370. Next base: position 15,618 of record NZ_JAWLRY010000034.1, read on the forward strand.
GGGACGCATCGGCGCAGGACTGGCGAAGACGACCGGCTGGGTTCATCGAGCTGCACTGAAAGCCAAAGGTGTGCATCAGCTTTCGGGTGTCAACTACGAGAAGATCGACGATGCGGGCCTGCACATCTCCTTCGGTGACAAGCACGAGCGTCCCCGCGTTCTCGAGGTGGACACCATCGTGATCTGCGCCGGCCAGGAATCGGTACGCGACTTGGTCGACGACCTGAAGGCCGCGGGCACCACGACGCACATCATCGGCGGTGCGGACGTCGCTGCGGAGCTCGACGCCAAGCGGGCCATCGAGCAAGGCACCCGGCTCGCGGCCACGATCTGATCTGTCCGCTAGCCTGTCTCACCGTGAGCCTGCCCAAGCCCAGCCCAGATGCCCGCGCCGTCGTCACCGGAGCCTCTTCCGGAATCGGTGAAGCCCTGGCCACCGAACTCGCCGCCCGAGGTCATTCACTGATCGTGGTGGCTCGACGCGGCGAGTTGCTCGAGGCGTTGGCCGCAAAGCTCACGGCAGAGTACGGCGTCACCGTCGAGGTGCGTCAGTCGGATCTGTCGAACCGTGAGCAGCGACAGGAACTGGTGACCGAGCTGTCCGAGCGCGAGATCTCGATCCTGTGCAACAACGCAGGGATAGCAACGTTCGGGCCGTTGTCCGGTCTCGATCCCGCGTACGAGCGCGACCAGGTCGAGCTCAATGCCGTTGCGGTGCACGACCTCACACTGGCGGTCATGCCCGGCATGATCGGTCGCGGAGCGGGCGGCATCCTGATCACCGGCTCGGCGGCGGGCAACATGGCCATCCCCAACAACGCGACCTATGCAGCGACCAAGGCCTTCGTGAACACGTTCTCGGAGTCACTGCGCGGTGAGCTCGCCGGCACCGGAGTGAACGTCACCCTCCTCGCTCCCGGCCCGGTCCGCACCGAGACACCGGACCCGGCCGAGGCCTCGATCGTCGACAAGATGGTTCCCGATTTCTTGTGGATCGACAGCGCCTACACCGCGAAGGTGTCTCTCGAGGGCCTCGAGAAGAACAAGATGCGCGTCGTACCGGGTCTGCTGAGCAAGGGCATGTCGGCGGCCGGCCAGTACAGCCCGCGCAGCATCTCCGCACCGATCATCGGCAGCTTCTACAAGAAGCTCGGCAACTGATACCCGAATTTTGGTCGTTCCGCGGGCTCCACTCCCGACTGAGCAAGCTCAGCGTCGGCGGCGACGTCCGGTTCCGAAGATGCTGCGCGAGATCTCCCGTCCGGCAGCCGAGGCGGCCGATCGAAGGAAGCTCTTGACGGCAGGGTTGCCCATGATCCGCTCTGCGGCCGACGGCCCATCCGGGTCGCTCGGCGGTAGATCCGGCAGATCCGCAGGCAGGGGCGGGATGTCGAACTTCTCGGCCGGGGCGGGCACGTTCGCCACCCGCGCGTTCATCCGCTCGTAGGCGGACTCGCGGTCGATCGTTTCTCGGTACTTCGAGGACAGAGTGCTCGACGACGCGGCCGCCGCGATGGCGTCGTTGCCGATGGTGTCCATCAGAGACCGGGGCGGCCGAATCTTGGTCCACGCCACGGGAGTCGGTGCACCCTTCTCCGAGAGCACCGTCACGATCGCTTCGCCGGTACCCAACGAGGTCAGCGCCTTCTCCAGGTCGTAGGCGTCGGTCTTGGGGTACGTGCGGACCGTCTTGTTCAAGGCCTTCTGATCGTCGGGTGTGAAGGCGCGCAGGGCGTGCTGAATCCGCGCCCCCAGTTGCGAGAGAACATCGTTGGGGACGTCGGTGGGCAGCTGCGTGCAGAAGAAGACACCGACACCCTTGGAGCGGATGAGCTTGACGGTCTGCTCCACCTGCTGCAGAAACGCCTTCGAGGCGTCGGCGAACAGCAGGTGTGCCTCGTCGAAGATGAAGACCAGCTTGGGCTTGTCCACGTCACCCACCTCGGGCAGCGTCTGGAACAGATCGGCCAGCACCCACATCAGGAACGTGGAGAACATCACCGGCCGCGAAGCCTGCGCCCCGAGCTCGAACAAGGTGATCACGCCTCTGCCGTCCGGCCCGACGCGCAGCAGGTCCTCGGTCTCGAGCTCGGGCTCGCCGAAGAAGGTGTCGCCGCCGTCCGCTTCGAGGTTGACCAGCGCGCGCAGAATCACTCCTGCGGTGGCCGAGGAGACGCCGCCGATGCCCTTCAGATCGGCTTTGCCCTCGTCGCTGGTCAGGTGCATGATCACCGACCGTAGGTCCTTCAGATCGAGCAGGGCGAGCCCCTGCGAATCGGCCCAGTGGAAGATCAAGCCGAGAGTGGATTCCTGAGTGTTGTTCAGCCCCAACACCTTACTGAGCAGAATCGGCCCGAAGGCGGTGATGGTGGCGCGCACCGGGACGCCGATTCCGTCGGTGCCCAGGGAGAGAAACTCGACCGGATGGCCGGTGGGAGCCCAGTCCGGAATTCCGGTGTCCGCCGCTCGGCTGCGGATCTTCTCGTTGTCCGCTCCCGGCTGCGACAGGCCGGACAAGTCACCTTTGACGTCGGCCATGACCACGGGAACGCCTGCGGCGCAGAGCTGTTCGGCAATGCCCTGCAGCGTCTTCGTCTTTCCGGTTCCGGTGGCCCCGGCCACCAGACCGTGCCTGTTCAACGTGGCCAACGGAATTCGGATACGAGCGGACGGATCGGTGACGCCGTCGAGCACCACGGTTCCCAATTCCAACGCGGCACCCTCCGACGCGTATCCGGCGGCGATCTCGGCGGCCTTACCGGTCGAGCCCGGAGCCTTTCCGGCTTCCGCTGCGAGCGCCTCGGCTTCGGCGGCGTCCGCTGCAGCCAGAGCTTCGGCGGCAACCCGTGCCGCTTCGACGGCGGCGGCCTTGGCAGCCTTCGCCTTCTCTGCCGGGCTGAGCGTGGGTGCCGGCTGCGTCGGGTCGACTGTCATGTCCGCGTCCTCCATGAACGTGTGCTGATGCTGAACTGGCTCGATCGCCACCGCAAACCCTAGTGGCACAGCAGCTCGCACTAGTGTGGTGCGAGTGCAGGACAAACTTGTGTGGATCGATTGTGAAATGACCGGCTTGGACCTGAGCAAGGACAAGCTGATCGAAATTGCGGCGCTGGTGACCGACAGCGAGCTCAACATCCTCGGGGAGGGTGTCGACATCGTCATCCATGCCGACGACGACGCGTTGGCGAACATGCCTGCCGTCGTCACCGACATGCATGCCAAATCGGGCTTGACCGACGAGGTGCGCGCGTCGACGGTGACGCTGGAGGAAGCCGAGGAGCGCGTCCTGGCGTACATCAAGGAGCATGTCCCGGTGGCCGGGACCGTTCCCCTCGCGGGAAACTCCATCGGCACCGATCGCGGCTTCATCTCTCGCGACATGACCGCGCTCGACACCTACCTCCACTACCGCATGATCGACGTCAGCTCGATCAAGGAACTCGCCCGCCGGTGGTACCCGCGGATCTACTACGGACAGCCACCCAAGGGCCTTGCGCACCGCGCCCTGGCGGATATCAAGGAGTCGATCAAGGAGCTGCAGTACTACCGCCGGACTGCCTTCGTAGCGCAGCCGGGGCCTTCCACCAGCGATATTGCAGCTGTCGTTCAAGATCTCGACACGCAGTCAGGGGCGGATTAGCAACCCGGGATTCAACCCGCTAGTATTGTCGATGCTGCTGATGGAGAGCCCGAAAAGGTTCTGCGGATGCGTGCAATGGTGGGCGTAGTTCAGCTGGTAGAGCACCAGGTTGTGATCCTGGATGTCGCGGGTTCGAGTCCCGTCGCTCACCCCATACGAACAAGGCCGGTCTCCTCGTGAGGCCGGCCTTTTTCGTGTCTCCATTCCCCGAGCGACGAGCCCTCCGGTGCAGCCGCGACCACGCTGACCTCGAATTACGTTGTTGTAATTCAACTTTCAGGTTTCTTGTGGGGTTAATGTGACGTACGGTTACCAATGGCACTTTTGGGGAAGAAAAGTACCAATGTGATTCATGTGTTTTTTGCTACGTGAGTTCAGCGTGCCCCGAAGCGTCACCGAACATGTTCTTACGTCCTGCGCGCACCCATCCGAGGTGCGCGGAGGACGCAGACGAGGAGGCTTTTCGTGGGTCGCAGAATGCACAGAGTCATAGCGGGTTCGATCTTGTCGGCAGCACTGTGCATCGGCACAACCGGCTTGCTCAGCCCAGCGGTGGCCACCGCTCAACCCACCATCGAACTCCCCCAGATCCCGATACCGCAGCCCGACGCGCAGCAACGGGCCGCGATTCTCGCGGCCGTTCTGGACGCCACCGGCGTCCTCATCAACCAGGTAGCAGCGATCGTTCTCGACAGCGACGTGCTCTCCGCACCGGACTCACCGGACGCTCCGAGCGCCGCGGAAGTACCCGAGATCGAACTCCCGACCGCTCCGCCGACCGTCGGGCTCGGTGGAGCAGTGCTGCCCATCGATGCAGGCGACTACCGCATCACCTCCGGCTACGGCGGGCGCAACAACCCGACCGGCAACGGCGCGCAGTTCCACCAGGGTGTCGATTTCGCTGCGGACAGCGGAACTCCGATCCACGCGGTCACCGGCGGAACCGTCGTTCAGGCCGGAGATGCAGGCGACGGCTACGGCAAGCTCGTGCGGGTCAAGAGTGGCAACACCGAGACCTACTACGGCCACCAGTCCAGCATCGCGGTCTCGGTCGGCGACGAAGTGGCACCGGGCGATGTACTCGGCGCAGTCGGCAGCACCGGAAACTCGACCGGACCGCATCTGCACTTCGAGGTGCGCAACAACGGTTCGAGCGTCGAACCGGTGGCCTACCTGAAGACGCTGGGTATCGATCCCTCGCTGTACCAGACCCGCGACCGAAGCTGATCGGCCGAACCACGGTCCGATCAGACCGTGGTGGCGTTCCCGGCCTTCCACTCGTCCCACGGGACGTTCCAGTCACCGAGGCCGTCGGTACCCGACAGCGTCCCACCGACGGTGTTCTTCACGACGACGATGTCGCCGCGCTTGGTGTTGTCGTAGACCCACTTCGCATTGGTGGGACTCAGGTTCAGGCACCCGTGCGAGGCGTTGGAGTAACCCTGCTGTCCCACCGACCACGGTGCGGAGTGGAAGAAGATGCCGCTGTAGGACATCCGCGTCGCCCAGTCGACCGGGGTGCGGTATCCGCTGGACGAATTCACCGGCACACCGTAGGTCGAGGAATCCATCACGAGATGCTCGAAGCGATCGCCGATGATGTAGACGCCGTTGTCGGTGGGCGTGCTGTCCTTGCCCATGGATGTCGGCATGGTGATGACATCCTGGCCGTTGACGTTGAACGTCACCTGCTTGGTGTTGTCGTCGGCGGTGGCGATGACCGCATCACCGATCGTGAACGACGTCGTGGCGTTCTCCTGACCGAAGATGTCGTCACCGAGATCGCGTCCGTACACGTTCACCGCCACGTCGACCTTGGTGCCCGGTGCCCAGTAGTTCTGCGGACGCCAGCGAACTTCCTTGTTGTTGACCCAATAGAACGCGCCCTCGACGGCAGGCGTGGTGGTGACGGTGATGGCGTTCTGTGCGGCCACTTTGTCGGTGATCGGTTCGTCGAACTGAACCGCGACCGGCTGACCGATTCCGACGACGTCGCCGGGGTTCGGCAGAACGTAGGGCTTGGTGAAGTTGCCGGGTTGGCTGGTGGTGAAGCTCGATACCGTGCTCGACGCTCCCCCGAGTCCGTACGCGTCGGCTTGGACGCGGTATTCGCGGTCGTAGCCGAGCGGTTCGGTGTTGGTCCACGACAGTCCGTCGGGCGAGATCGCGCCCGAGACCGGCACGCCTTCCGGGTTGAGCATCGTCACCGAGGACAACTTGCCGTCGGCGACCGAGACGGTCACCGGGTCCGCCGGCGAGAATCCGACGGCTCCGTCGAGGACGCTGGAGGTCAGCTTCGGCTTCATCAGCTCGGTCATCGGGTTGGAGTCGATCGGCACCGACGGTTCGGAGACGTCCGATGCAGAACTACATCCCGACAGGACTGCCACCGAAGCAACCACTCCCACCGCGGCGAGTACGAATCCGCGATACACCCTCATGAATCACACCACTTCCCACTTCGAGCCCGACCCGGACGATTGTGCCAGCGGAAAATCGGACACTCCACTCGACAGCCCGTTCGATGAGTAACGTTCGAGTACCAATCGCAGACCAGGAAGTTCGTGTTACCTCCCATCCGCCTCTCACCAGCTCCCGGGCGGACATCACCGCCCGTGGCGGGGCGCGGTGAGGACAACGTCATATCCGGCTAACTGACGTGTAATGACGGCGCACCCTGGGCCGGGCACTGTGGAATCCATGGTCACCACGGTGAAGACACTCTGCGCGTACTGCGGCGTGGGATGCGGCATGGTGCTCGAGATCGGCGGCCCGACCACATCGTCCGATGCCACCCCGACCAGGCCTGTCGTGACCAAATCCGTCGGCGACAAGTCCCATCCGGCCAATTTCGGCCGGCTGTGCACCAAGGGGACCACCACCGCGGACATGCTCGCGGCACCCGGGCGGCTCGAGAAGGCCCAGATCCGGCATCGCCGCGGCGAGCAACCGGAGAGCACGGACACCGCGGTGGCGATCAACGACACCGCTCGGCGACTGCGCACCATCATCGACGAACACGGGCCCGATGCGCTCGCGTTGTACGTGTCGGGGCAGATGTCGATCGAGGCCCAATACCTGTCCAACAAACTGGCCAAGGGGTTCATCGGCACCAACCAGATCGAATCCAATTCCCGACTCTGCATGGCGAGCGCAGGAACCGGATACAAGCAATCACTGGGAGCCGACGGCCCGCCCGGGTCGTACCACGACTTCGACCACGCCGACGTGTTCTTCGTCATCGGCTCCAACATGGCCGACTGTCACCCCATCCTGTTCCTGCGGATGATGGACCGCGTCAAGGCAGGGGCGAAGCTGATCGTCGTCGATCCGCGTCGCACCGCCACAGCGGACAAGGCCCACCTGCATCTGCAACTCGAGCCGGGGTCGGACCTGGCGCTGCTCAACGGTCTGCTGGCGCTCATTGCGGAGAACGGCGACCTCGACGCGGAGTTCATCGCGCAGTTCACCGACGGCTGGGACGCGATGCCGGAGTTCCTCGGCGACTACACCCCGGAGAAGGTCTGCGCCGCAACCGGACTCGACGAGAAGGACCTACGAGCCGCGGCCGCGATGATCGGCGGTGCAGAGAACTGGATGAGCTGCTGGACGATGGGTCTGAACCAGTCGACGCACGGAACGTGGAACACCAATGCGCTGTGCAACCTCCATCTGGCGACCGGTGCCATCTGCAAGACCGGCAGCGGCCCGTTCTCCCTGACCGGGCAACCGAACGCCATGGGCGGTCGGGAAATGGGGTATATGGGCCCCGGGCTGCCGGGCCAACGAGCGGTGGTCAACGATGCCGACCGCGCATTCGTCGAGGATCGATGGGGCGTTCCGCGCGGGACGCTGCGCACCGACGTCGGCGGCGGAACCATCGAGATGTTCTCCAAGCTCGCTACCGGGGAAATCAAGGCCTGCTGGATCATCTGCACCAATCCGGTTGCCTCGGTGGCCAACAGAACGACGGTGATCGACGGTCTCGAGCGCGCCGAGTTGGTCATCACTCAGGATGCGTTCGCCGATACCGAAACCAACGACTACGCCGATGTGATGCTGCCCGCCGCGTTGTGGACGGAAGCGCACGGAGTGATGGTCAATTCCGAACGCAATCTCACGCTGTTCCAACCGGCGCTCGAGGCACCGGGCGGTGCACTACCGGACTGGAAGATCATCGCCGACATGGCGTGCGCGCTCGGATATGCAGATGCCTTCACCTATGCGAGCGCCGAGGAGGTGTTCGAGGAGATCAAGCAGTTCTGGAATCCGAACACCGGCTACGACATTCGCGGAGTCACCTACGAACGGTTGCGCGAGAGTCCCATCCAATGGCCGTGCCCGCCCGACGCGACCACCACCCGGCACCCGATCCGCTACCTCAACGACGGAGTCAGCCAACGGCAACGAGTGTCCGACGACGGTTCGATCCCCGCACTGTCCTTCCCCACCCCGAGCGGTCGGGCCCAGTTCTTCGCCAGGCCTGCGATGGCACCCGCGGAGATGCCCGACGACGACTACCCGTTCGTGCTGAACACCGGACGCCTGCCACACCAGTGGCACACCATGACCAAGACCGGCAAGGTCGCCAAGCTGAACAAACTCGATTCCGGCCCGTTCGTCGAGCTGCACCCTCTCGACGCCGACCGGCTCGGCGTGATCGACGGCGACAGTGTCGAGGTCGTTTCCCGCCGAGGCCGAGCCGTCCTTCCTGCCGTCGTGACCGATCGAGTGCTCCCGGGCAGCTGCTTCGCGCCCTTCCACTGGAACGAAAAATTCGGTGAGTACCTCGCCATCAATGCCGTCACCAACGACGCCATCGATCCGTATTCTCAGCAACCCGAGTTCAAGGCGTGCGCGGTCACTCTCACCAGAGTTGCTGCAGCTCAATCACCCTCACCCGTGGGCGACGAACGTTCCCACGATCCCGTCGAGGCGCTCGCCACGATCGTCGGTCTCCCTGCGCGTCCTTCTCAGCCGCTGACGACCGTCGAACAGCGTTACGTCGCAGGACTTCTCGAAGGCCTGGGCAGTGAGGCCGGCCGCAGCGCCGCCGGATCGCCCACTCTGCCGTCGCGCACTCCCCTGTCCCCCGAGAACCACGCATGGCTCGACGGCGTTCTCGCGGGCCTGTTCTCGCGTGGACCCGATACCGGCGGCGCTGTTGCCGGTGTTTCCGTCGAGACAGCTGATTCGGGGCGACGGCCGGTGCTGTTGCTCTGGGCTTCGCAAACCGGCACCGCCGAGGAGTACGCCCAGGCCTGCCTGTCCCACCTGCGGGGAGCCGGCCTGTCGATCGCCGAGCACTCGATGGATACGTTCACCGTCGATTCCCTGCCCGCCGAGGCCGATGTGCTGATCGTCAGCAGCACCACCGGTGACGGCGAAGCGCCGGACAACGGAACGACGTTCTGGGACAGTCTCGCCGCCGAGACCACGGCGAAGCTCCCGGAAATCCGTTATGCCGTGCTCGCTTTCGGTGACTCCAGCTACGCGGACTTCTGCGGCCACGGACGCAGGATCGACGAGCGCCTCACCGAGCTGGGTGCCCGGCGACTTCTCGAGCGGGTCGACTGCGAGCCCGACTACGAGAACGAGGCGGCAGCGTGGCTCGATGCGGTGATCGAGCGGCTTCGACGCGATGACGACACCACCACCGAAGCAGCGGTGGAGTCCACCGCTCGCACCGTTCCGCAAACCCGAGCGGAGCCGGAACAGTACAGCAAGAAGTCACCGCTGGTGACGACTCTCGTACGCAATCGGGTACTGACCGCACGCGGATCCGTCAAGGACGTCCGCCAATTCGGATTCTATGTACCCGACGGGACTCTCGAGTACGAGGTCGGTGACGCACTCGGAGTGTGGCCGCGCAACAGCGATGCCTACGTCGACGAGTGGCTCGAGGCCACCGGGCTGGACCGGGACACCGCTGTCGATCTCGCTGGACACGGTTCGATGTCGTTGCGCGCGGCGCTGAGCCGCCACCTCGAAATCGCCCGTGCAACACCGGATCTACTGAAGTTCGTCCACCGACGGACTGCGGACGACGATCTCGAGGCGATGCTGCACCCCGACAACAAGCATGCGCTGTCCGACTGGATGTGGGGTCGTCAGTCGATCGACGTGCTTGCTGCCCATCCGGTTCGTGCTTCGGTGGACGACTGGTTGGCAGTTCTCAAACCGTTGCAGCCACGGCTGTACTCGATTTCGTCGAGTCCGAAGGAGAACCCCAACGAAGTACAGGTGACCGTCTCGGCGGTGCGGTACAACGTGCACGGAGTTCCCCGGCGCGGTGTGTGCTCGACCTACCTGGCCGACCATGCGTCGAACCACGACGTGGGGATCTTCGTGCAGAAGTCCTCGCATTTCAAGCCGCCGGAGGACCCGACAACCCCGATGATCATGGTCGGCCCGGGTACCGGTGTCGCCCCCTTCCGCGCCTTCCTGCACGAGCGTCGCGCGCTCGGGCACACCGGCCACAACTGGCTGTTCTTCGGTGAACAGCACGCCGACACGGACTTCTACTATCGCGACGAACTGACGGCGATGCTCGGCGACGGTTCGCTGAACCGCCTGGACGTCGCATTCTCACGCGATCAGAAGGACAAGGTCTACGTCCAGGATCGGATGCGTGAACACGGGGCCGAGCTGTGGAACTGGATTCACCGCGGTGCCCACTTCTACGTGTGCGGCGATGCGTCCCGAATGGCCAAGGACGTCGACGCCGCGCTGAAGGGCGTGGTGGCGCAACACGGCAAACTCGCGCCGAGCAGTGCCGAGGCCTACGTCAAAGCTCTTGCCGCAGAGAAGCGATACGTCCGCGACGTCTACTGAGTCGGTGGAACCGTGCGGGTGAGGAACTCGATCTGGTCTGCCACCACCCGCTCGAACGCCCCGCCCAGGTAGATCTCGAAATGGCCGACGTCGTAGGTCTTGATCTCGCCTTGTGGTGCCGTCCGTGCGTAGCGCAGAGTGGCCTTCGCCGGCGCGACCGAATCCGTCTCGCAGACTACGAACAGGATGGGACAGCGCACGTCCTTTGCCCTTCGCCCGGGCCGGTGCCGCACGATCTGCAGCGCGACTCTGGCTGCGACTCGGTTGTGGAACGTTTCGTCGGCGTCCGGCGCAAGTGCCAGGTAACCGTCGTAGCTGTCGGGCGACGTCATCAATGCGGTCGTCCCCGGCCGTCCGGCTGTTTTCACCATCAGCGGCGCTCGTCCGATCACCGATCCCGCCAGATCAAAGAGAGCCCGGCCGGACAGCTTCATCGATGTCCAGCTGTTCGACGCGAGTCCCGACGCAATCCCGTCGGTGAACGGGCACTGCGAGATCACCGCCGCGACCTCCTGGTCTCGGGCGGCTGCGACGATGACGTGACCGCCGCCGAAAGACGAGCCCCACAACATGATTCGGGAGTTGTCCACGTCCGCGCGCGAGCGGGCATGGGCAATGGCCGAAGCCCAGTCCCGCAGCTGCGATTCGATGTCGAGCAGCTGCCGGGGCTCGCCGCCGCTGGCCCCGAAACAGCGATAGTCGAACACCAGGCAGGCATACCCCGCAGCGCGGAAGCGCTCCGCGTAGGCGTCGAGCCGCATTTCCCTGGTTCCGCCGAGTCCATGCGCCATGACGATCACCGGAGCGGGGCCGGATCCGGTCGGAAGATAGAGCCAGGCCGTGCAGGCCACGCCGTCAGAATCGAACGTCACATCGATGCGATCTGGGATCGAGCCCCCCGGCTGCGAATTCATGCGCAGACAGTAGCCCATTCCGGTCGACGGTGAAACAGGTCGATCAACGGCCGGAATGCTCCGCGGCGTAGGCGTCGACGCGTCCGTAGGCGATCTTGGGTGTCCAGTCTCTGTGCACCAGTCCGAAGTTCTGTTCGGTGTCGGCTGTGTCGGAGCCGGCGTCACGGAGGCTGTAGACATAGGCCGGCCCCAGCCAGTCGTTACCGAGAACCGCGTCGAGGACGATCCCGATGCTGTCCGATTGCACCTGCTCGCTGACACTGTTGGGGTTCGTACCCGTGGGCGCTCCGAACTCGGTGATCCAGATCTGTTTGCCGCTGTCACCGCCGGCGACCATGGTGTCTCGCATGGACCACATCTTCATGGCGGTGTTCCACGACGCCGTGCTCGGATCGTTGGGTAGGTACGGCCACGTGTAGGGATGCACGTTGAAGGCGTCGAAGTACTTGTTCGATCCCTGCGCGTACATCTTGGACAGGAACGTCGTACCCGCGATGTTGCCGTTCGTGTCCTCGGCGGGTGCCATCCCGCCCGCGAGCACGGTGGAATCGGCTTGCACCTGCTTGATCGCCGTGTAAGTCGCTTTGATCAGCGCCGAGTACGCCGTCACGTCGGGGGCAGGCTTGAAGAACGTCACGATGTTCGGCTCGTTCCACACTTCCCAGATCTTGATCCGGCTCTGGTAGCGCTGAACCACAGTCTTGGCGAACGCTGCGAAGGTGGCGGGGTTCGCCGGACGGGAGTGCGAATCGTTGACGGCGGCGGCTACTCGCGCCCACCTCGGGGTGTACGCGATGATGCCGTGCACGCACATCCCGTGGGCCACAACAGCATCGATCACCCGGTCTGTTCGGCTCCAATCGAATCTGCCCCGGGTCGACTCGATGGCAGACCAATCGATGTCGAGACGAACCGAGAAAGCTCCGGCGTCACGGGCGAGCGTGAGTTCCCGATCGAGATCCGCAGGAGACAGCCCACCTATGGTCGCTCCGGGTGATACTCCGATCCGGACCGCATCCGATTGCCGCGCACATCCTGGATCTCCTGCGGGTGCTTGCTGCGTTCGCAGAGCAGATGCAGCTGCGGGTACCGCCCCGGCCGCGAACGACAACAGCACGACCAACAGTGCTGCACTCGCTCGTCGCGTCGAATTCCTTCTCATCGGCAGATGCTAGCAATGACCGGGAACGCGATATCGCGTTATCGGCGTTGCCCCGTTGTTTCCTGCTTTGTCTCACCGAACCCGAATAACTCACGCCGGGCGCGAGAATAAGGAATGCACCTCCCGAGCGTCGGTGCAAGAACTCGGCCTGTACTACCATCTGGACAATGACGACAGGATTTTCCGGTTTCGACGACCGTCTGAACGAGCTGCTCGCCCGGCAGGCGGAGAAGTCCGGTCTTTCCACCGATGAATTCATTCGCGGTGCGGTGGTAGACCGGCTCGTGCGGGAACTGTCGGAAGATCAGGACTCCGATGTCGGCGCTTTGCTTCGTGCGCTGCAGGAGGGCTCGGAGAAGGGCGTCGGCCCAGCCGAGGTCACGCGAGTGTTCGGCACCCCGATCGACGATCCCGACAGACTGGCCGCTGTAGCTCGGACTGGGCTGATGGACACCGGATCCGACGCGGGATACGACAGGATCGTCAGAATGGTCGCAGACGCCCTGAGCGCCCCTTCTGCTGCATTCTCCCTTCTCGACGACAAGCGTCAGTACTTCAAGAGTGCACTCGGACTCCCTGCGGAACTCGGTGGCGCGCAGGAGGTCCCCATGGACGGGTCCATCTGCCGCTATGCGATCGATCTCGGGCAACCACTGGTTGTCGAGGACGCTCGACTCAACGACATCCTCAAGGATCACCCCTCCGTGCAAGGCAACCTTCTCGTGTCCTACCTCGGAATTCCGCTCACCGACGACGCAGGCCACTCCGTGGGCACCCTCTGCGTATGGGATCAGCGACCGCGTCAGTGGACGACCGGTCACGTCCAGATACTCCAGGATCTGGCGTGGATAATTCGCGAGCGAGTTTTCGAATAAAGGGGCTGTTCCCCGACAAATATAAGCATTTTCGACTTACAACCGACTTCAGGTTTTTTTCGATAAGTCGACCGGGTGGCCGCTTTCGCGCCGGTATACATTTATGGGATATATGGGACCGACCGATCCGAACTAGCCTCGATATTTCTCCACGGTGATGTGCCGGCCTGAGCCGGTCGAGATTGCGCTTCGAACCCCGTTGGCGCACG
>NZ_JAWLRY010000035.1:0-6523 GCF_033142325.1 Rhodococcus sp. IEGM 1370
AATTCTCCCAGCTCAGAGCAACATTCTTTCTATCTGACACGCCTCGCCTACACGCCAGCGTGAAAGCCCGAGGCTAGGCGATGCTGCCATGGATTCCAGTGCCCGATCCGTCAGACCAAGTGCTGGATGTGGTCGCGGGTGAATTCGATGCGCTCGTCGACGCGTCCGTCTCCGACCTTGTTCACCCAATCCGGGTCGGACAACAGCGCACGTCCGACGGCAACGAGATCGAATTCGTTGTCCTCGAACTGGCCGACCAGTGCATCGAGTCCGGTGACACCGGATGCGGCGTCCTCCGACCACGCCGAGGTGAACACGGAGTCGAGGCCGACGGATCCGACAGTGATCGTCGGGACGCCGGTGAGCTTGCGGGTCCACCCGGCCAAGCCCAGCTTGCCGTCGTTGCCCTCCAGCTCCGGGAACGCCGGATCCCAGTGGCGGCGGGTCGAAGCGTGCAGGATGTCCACTCCGGCGTCGACCAGGGGAGTCAGGACGCGTCCGAGTTCCTCCGGATTCTGGGCGATCCGCGCGTCGAAGTGATTGCTCTTCCACTGTGAGAACCGGTAGACGATGGCGAAGTCCTCGCCCACCGCAGCCCGGATCGCCGCAACGACCTGCGCGGGGAAGCGAGTCCGAGCTTCGAGGGAACCACCGAACTCGTCGTCGCGCACATTGGTTGTGGCCCAGAGGAATTCGTCGAGCAGGTATCCATGCGCGCCGTGCAGCTCGAGACCGTCGAATCCGGTGTTCTTCGCGTTGACCGCGGCCTGCACCCATTGCGAGGTGAGTTCGTCGAGGTCGGCGTCGGTGAAGGCCCGACCCACCGAGGAGCCGTCGAGTGCAATTCCGGACGGGCTGACGGTGGTGACGTCCGGGAAGAGGCGGGGTTCGGTGCCACGTTCTACGCCGAGGTGCCACAGCTGCGGGATGATCGCGCTGCCCTCGGCGTGGACGGCGTCGACGACGCCCTTCCAGCCCTCGAGGCTGGCGTCACCGTAGATCCGCGGGACGCGGGTGTGCGGGCCGGCTGCGGGGTCGGGAATGTAGGTGCCCTCGGTGATGATGAGGCCGGTGCCGCCGGCCGCGCGCTTGCGGTAGTACTCGGCGACATCCGGGCCGGGAATGCCGTCGGGAGAAAAGGCGCGCGTCATCGGGGCCATGGCGAAGCGATTGCGCAGCTTCAGCGACTTGACCTCGAACGGCTCGAAGAGCCCGGCGGTGGACAGATGCTGAGTTGTGGATGCAGTTTCGGTCACGCCTGCGCACAACCGGCATGTAACCCGAGCTATTCCCGGCGTAGGGCTGTTAGCGTCGGAGCCTTATGAGCCCTTCGCCGCTGATTTCTGCCGCCGAACTGCACGACCTCTTCGAGATGGGACGGGCTCCGGTCGTCCTCGACGTTCGTTGGGCGCTCCAGACCGGCAGCGACAGAGCAGGTTACGGGTCCGGCCACATCCCGAACGCGCAGTTCGTGGACCTCGATGCAGAGCTTGCCGGGGTCCCGGGTTCGGGCGGCCGCCATCCGTTGCCCGACGAGGAGACCTTCGTCGCAGCGATGCGAAGCGCCGGGGTGAGCGACGATTCCTCCGTGGTGGTCTACGACGCAGGACCCGCAACTGCCGCGGCGCGCGCATGGTGGCTGTTGCGTTACTACGGCCATGCAGACGTGCGAGTCCTCGACGGCGGTCTGGCTCAGTGGGTGGCCGAAGGGTTTGCCACCGGCACCGAGCCGTCGATCGTCGCAGCCGGATCTTTCAGCGCCCGGCCGTCCCTGGCACGAGTCCTCGACGTCGGCGATGTACTCGAGTTCGCCCAGAGCAACGTCCTGCTCGACGCCCGAGCACCCGAGCGATTCCGCGGCGAGGTGGAGCCGGTGGATCCGGTGGCCGGACATATCCCCGGCGCAATCAATCGACCGACCACGGAAAACGTCGATTCGGACGGCAAGTTTCTGGACCCCGGGGTACTCAATGGCACATTCGGTGGACTTGTGCCCGAGGGAAAGGCCGTCGCCGTGTACTGCGGTTCCGGCGTGACCGCCGCCCATCAGATTCTGGCGCTCGAGTTGGCGGGCTTCGATGCTGCGTTGTATCCGGGATCGTGGTCGGGGTGGATCACTGATCCGACGCGTCCTCGGGCCTAGATTCCGCGCTCTGACCAGCATCTTCACGCAACCAGGGTTGAACTTGAATCCGACTTCAACTATACCTGGGGCATGAAGGTAGAAGGCAAAGTTGCCATCGTCACCGGCGGTGGTGGCGGAATCGGCGGGGCCATCGCCGCTCGACTCTCCGAGCACGGCGCACGCGTCGTCGTCTCCGATCTCGACGAGACCACGGCCCGATCCGTGGCCGACGCCATCGAACGCGACCGGCCGGGGACGGCCGTCGCCGCCGCGGCGGACGCGTCGAACACCGAGGACATCCAACGGCTGATCGCACTGGCCGAGGACTCGTTCGGACCTGTCGATCTCTACTTCGCCAACGCAGGCATCAGCGGCGCACCCGGACTCGACGCCACCGACAAGGACTGGGATCTCTCGTTCGATGTCAACGTTCGCGCGCACATTCGCGCCGCGCAGCTGTTGGTGCCGGGTTGGCTCGAGCGCGGTGAGGGCTACTTCGTCAGCACCGCCTCGGCGGCCGGCTTGCTCACCCAGATCGGCTCGGCGACATACGCGACCACCAAGCACGCCGCGGTCGGATTCGCCGAGTGGATGAACGTCACCTACGGCAACCGCGGTATTCGCGTCAGCTGCCTGTGCCCGATGGGTGTCAACACCAAACTGCTGTATGAGGGACGCGAATCCGGAGATGCGTTGGGAGCGGCCGCAACTGCCGCGGTTCTCAGTGCCGGTGCCGTACTCGAACCGCTCGATGTCGCCGACGTGGTGCTCGACGCAATGGACCGCGAGCAGTTCCTGATCCTGCCGCACGAGAACGTGCTGGACATGTACCGCAACAAGGGTGCCGACTACGACCGGTGGTTGCGCGGCATGCGTCGCTACCAGGACAGCTTGCTCGACAACAACCGATAGGGGCCCACCGTGGCATTTTTCGAGACCTCCGACCGTGCGAAGAAGTACGAGTCGGATCTGTTGGAGTTCATGGACTCTCACATCTACCCGGCCGAGGCAGTGTACGAGCAGCAGATGCTCGAATCCGGTGACCCGCACTTCCAGCCGCCGATCATCGAGGATCTGAAGAAGGAAGCGCGCTCGCGCGGCCTGTGGAATCTGTTCCACCCGCATCCCGAGTGGGGCCCCGGTCTGACCAACCTCGAATACGCACCTCTGGCCGAGATCATGGGACGCAGCCTGCTCGCCCCCGAGGCCTGCAACTCCAACGCACCGGACACCGGCAACATGGAGGTGTTCACGCTCTTCGGCACCGACGAGCACAAGGAAAAGTACCTGAAGCCGTTGCTGGACGGCACCATTCGCTCTGCCTTTGCGATGACCGAACCCGATGTCGCCAGCTCCGACGCCACCAACATCGCGATGAAGATGGATCGCGACGGGGACGATTTCATCCTCAACGGGCGCAAGTGGTGGACGTCCAATGCGATGCACAAGAACTGCAAGGTTCTCATCGTCATGGGCAAGACCGATCCCGAGGCGGCCACGCACCGTCAGCAGTCGATGCTCGTGGTGCCCATCGACGCACCCGGAGTCACCGTCCTGCGCAATCTGCCGGTGTTCGGCTACATCGACCGCGAAGGTCACGCCGAGGTGCTCTTCGAGGATGTGCGAGTACCGGCGAAGGACGTCTTGAAGGGGCCGGGGGAGGGCTTCGCCATCAGCCAGGCTCGCTTGGGACCTGGTCGTATCCACCACGCGATGCGCACCATCGGCGTGGCCGAGCGTGCACTCGAATTGCTTTGTCGCCGTGCGGTATCGCGAGTGACCTTCGGCAAGCCGGTGGCGATGCGCTCGAACATTCAGGATTGGATCGCCGAGGCGCGCATCGAGATCGAGAAGACCAGGTTGCTCACGTTCAAAGCGGCGTACCTGATGGACACCGTCGGGAACAAGGAAGCGCGCACGGAGATCGCAGCGATCAAGGTTGCGGCACCGGAGATGGCGCTGAAGATCATCGACCGGGCGATCCAGGTCCACGGCGGAGGCGGAGTGTCCAACGACTTCCCGCTGGCCATGATGTACGCACACATTCGCACCCTGCGGCTCGCGGACGGTCCCGACGAGGTGCACAAGATGTCGATTGCGAAGATGGAGCTGAAGAAGTACCTCTGAACGTTCGTCTACCGACCCGGCTGCCAGGCCGGGTCGCGGCCGATGAAGGCCATCAGCTTGTCCTGTGAGGAAGCATCGTCGGCAACGGGGGCGGCGGGGCCGTACTGCCCGCTGTCCCGTAGCACCTGCTCAATCGGTCGCATGGCCTCGAGCGCTGCAGCGCAGCGTTTCTGGCCCAGATCAGGCTCTCGGCCGAGGGCTTTCGCCAGGTCCCAGGAGTGCATCCAGACGTCGGCGGTGTAGAACATGTCGATCGCCTCGTCCACCGGCATGTCTCCGGTGTGCGGGTTGCTCAGTACCCGGCCGGCGGGGTCGTCGAGAATTGCTTGGATATCGGCGACGTGCTGGGTCCAGGCTGCGGCCGGGTCGGCTCCGACGTCCAGCGCCGGTAGTTCGATACCGGCTCCGCCGGCGAGAAAGCCGCGGGACCACTCGACCAGGTGCCGCACCACATCGATTGCAGCCCAACCCGATACCGGGCTCGGACGAGACCAGTCCTCCGGTGATGCGGACTCCACCAATGAAGTGAACATGGCCGCGTCCTGCAGGTGTTGCTGGGCCGGGCCGGTGCTCTGCGCGAGCAGTTCGTCGAGCTTCTCGTAGCCCTCCTTTACACCGACGTCCATGCCGCTCGACAGCATGCCGTCGCGCGTCGCGAAGTCCGACATCACGCTCAATACCCTCAGACGTGTACCGCCGTCGCCACGGCTGTCGAAGGTGAGCGTTTCGAGCGCGACCGAGTCGGGTGCACCCTTCCAGGTGAAGGTCCACACGATCCGCTCGCTCGCACGCACCTCGTGGAAGCTGCCGAAGAAGGCAGCGATCTCTTCGCCGTCCCGGTCGTTGGCGAAGGCCCAAGCGCCTCCGGTGTGCCCCTTCCACTTCAGGATTCGGGTCGTCAACGATCGCGGCCCCACCCACTGCCGATACAGCTCGGGGTCGATGTGAGCGCGAAACACCTGCTCCGGCGTCGCGTCGAACTCTCGGACGATCTCGATCGTGGGGACTTTCTCGTCCGCAACGATTTCGGTGTCGTGTGCAGTCATGACACTTCTTTCGACTCGTTGGTCTCGTCGTCTGCGATGCTGTCCAGCAGGGCGTCGAGGCGTCGATACCGTTGTTCTGCTTCCTGGCGATAACGCTCGATCCATTTCGTCAACAGGCCGAACACCTCGGCATCGAGGTGCACCGGGCGACGCTGGGCATCCCTGCTGCGCGTGACCAATCCGGCCTCCTCTAGCACCTTCACGTGCTTCGAGACCGCTTGCAGGCTCATCTCGTACGGTTCGGCGAGCTCGCTGACATTCGCATCCGCCCCGGCGAGTCGAGCGACGATGTCACGTCGAGTGGGATCGGCCAATGCCGCGAACGTCCTGTTGAGCTGCTCTGTTCGATCGTCCATGAGGTTCCTCGCTGTGCGTTGTTTCCGAGGGTAAGCCGCCCGCTCGACGTAGTCAACCACTTGGTTGACTAAGTTGATCGCCTACCCTCGAACCGTGAGCGTCGGAGATGACCTGGTGCAGGACGTGCTCTCCCGGGCCCCGGGGCACCCACTACGGGTGGCGATCGACGGGGTGACGGCTTCGGGCAAAACCACCTGCGCGCGATGGCTGGTCGATGCTGTTGCAGCACAGGGGCGTCCATCCGTGCACGTGACGATGGACGGCTTTCATCATCGGCGCGCCCACCGGTATCGGCAGGGTCGGGCGTCGGCTCTCGGCTACTACCGGGACGCGTACGACTTCGACGCGTTTGCGGCACACGTGCTGATCCCGTTGGGGCCGAACGGAAGCGGGGCCATTCGGCGTCGGGTCATCGATCTGGCGACGGATGAGCCGGTGGACGATCCGCTCGAACCGGTGCCGGCCGACGCGATCGTCGTGGTGGACGGAACGATCCTGCATCGGCCGCCGCTGCCCGAGTACTGGGACTACACAGTCTTCGTCGATACCCCCATGGACGTCGCACGGGCTCGCGGTATAGCCAGGGATGCGGAGGCGCTCGGTGGCACGGAGGCGGCAGGCAGGGCCTTCGATCAGCGTTATCACGCGGCATGCCGGATCTATCTGGACGAGGTGGATCCGCGCGCTCGGGCAACGCGAGTGTTGCCGATCGACTGGAGATGACCACGATCGTTCGTGCATTCGGATGCTCACAGCGGTGGGGGGGGGGGGGGCCCCCCCCCCCCCCCCCCCCCCCCCCCCCCCCCCGCGGGAGACCCGGGCCAAACACCCCCCCCCCGCGACGCCGCGGGTGGGCGGCTGGCCCGCG
>NZ_JAWLRY010000035.1:6533-28140 GCF_033142325.1 Rhodococcus sp. IEGM 1370
GGGGCGGGGGGGGTGTGGCCCTGGGGTGGGGTGAGCCGGCCCCGTGTGCCCACGCGTCTGGGGGGTGTCGGGGCCCGCCGGGGGGGGGCGGCCCCCCCCCCCCCCCCCCCCCCCCCCCCCACCACTGCCGCAGCGTGTTTCAGAAGTGAATCACCCCGCGCATGTTCTTGCCGTCGCGTAGGTCCTGGTAGCCCTCGTTGACCTGCTCCAAGGAGTAGGTCGAGGTGATGAGTTCGTCGAGCTTGAGTTGCCCGGCGTCGTACAGGCGTAGCAGGCGCACGATGTCGTACTGCGGATTCGCGGACCCGAAGAGCGTGCCCTTGATCGTCTTCTGATTCAACGTCAGATCCGTGCCGGACACGTGCACCGTCAGCTTCTCGGGATCGGCGAGCCCGGTGATGACGACGGTGCCGCCCTTACCGATTGCTGCGGTCGCGGCTTGCACGACCTCCTCGTCGACGGTTCCGACCAGGATCAGAGCCTGGTCCGCTCCCTGACCCCAGGTGAGTTCGGTCAACTTCTCCTGCGCCGACGCGTAGTCCGCGAACGCGTGAGTTGCCCCGAACTTCAGTGCCTGGTTGCGCTTGAACTCGAGCGGATCCACGACGAGTACATGCTTCGCGCCCGAATGCACCGCTCCCTGAACGGCATTGATGCCGAGTCCGCCGATGCCGTAGATGATCACCGAGTCGCCCGCGCGTACACCACCCGCGTATACCGCAGTACCCCAGCCGGACGGAACGCCGCAGCCCACGAGAACTGCTGTCTCCAAGGGCAACCAGTCGTCGATCTTGACGACGGAGTGCTGCGAGATGGTGGCGCGTTCGGAGAAGGTGCCGAGCATGCACATCGCTCCGAACTCGGTGCCCTTGCTGTCGCGGCGACGGAACGTGCCGTCGGGCATGCAGCCTTCGAGGATCGTTGCGCCCATGTCGCACAGGTTCTGTCGGCCGGTGGAGCAGTAGCGGCAGGTGCCGCAGTTCGGGATGAAGGAACAGACGACATGATCGCCGGGCTTGACCTTGGTGACGCCGGGACCGACTTCTTCGATGATGCCGGAACCCTCGTGGCCGCCGACGATGGGGAAGCGCGGTGGCAGGTCGCCGTCGAGCAGATGTAGATCCGAATGGCACAGTCCTGCGGCCACGTACTTGATCAGGACTTCACCGGGGCCGGGGCCGTCCATGTCCAGTTCGATGATCTCGAACGGCTTGTGTGGCTCGAACAGTACTGCTGCTTTGGTCTTCACGGAGCTTCTCCTGACGTCGATTCAGCGGTCGATGGATGTGGCGTGTCCGACGGTGCCGCTGCTCTCGTATTGCCGGGCGCGCATCCATGCATGGAATTGTGACCCCGATCACGGGCGGTGAGTGTTCAGAAAGTGGACAACCTCAGCCGAGGATGCCGAACTCGCGCATCCGCTTGTACAGCGTGGTTCGACTGATCCCCAGGCTCTCCGCCGTCGTGCGTTTGTTGCCGCCCTGCTGTGCCAACTCGTGCACGATGGCGTCGCGCATCGCGGTGTCGAGGGTGCTCATCCGTGTGGTCGACGCTTTCTTGCGCGGCCGGACCAGTTCCCGTTCGGTGATATCTCCGACGGATCTGCGCGACGCGGCCTCGGTGACCTCGGCCCGGAGTTCGCCGATGTTGCCGGGCCAGTCGTAGTCGATCAACGCCGACAACGCTGCTGGGGTGAAATGCGCGCGGGACTCGAGCTCGGCCATGATGGCGCGGACCAGGTCCGGAATCTCGTGTCGGCGAGAGCGCAACGGGGCCAACTCGATGGTCTCGGCGCACAGTGACAGAAGTTGGCGATGTTCGAGTTCGGCAGAGTCGGTGGCCGAACTCGACAGCGCGTACCACCCGGGAGCGGACGACAGAATCGAATGCAGCCGGCTCGCCACCGGGCCGGTGAGGAAGTGCACGTTCTCGACCACGACATCGTGTGCGGCCCGGACCTGATGCTCGACGCCTGCCAACCACTCGGCCGCAGTCGTCGTCACCAGATCCGACGCGTCGAACCAGCGTGGTGACGTCGTTGCTGTCCAGCGGGCCAGGGTGGTCGATTTTCCGGTGCCGGGTTCACCGTTGACGCACAAAGGCTTTCGTGTCTTCGGTGCCGGTGGTGGTGTACGCACGGTGTCGTGCGGATCGATCTCGATGACGATGCCCGCGGCCGACACCGGACGTTCCCAGCGCACGGTTGCATGCAGTCCGGAATTGAGAATCACATCCTGTACGACGCCGCTGCGCCGGACCGCATCGTCGGTGAGCGAGCGCAGCGCGGAGTGGTCGACTGTGTCCACTATTGCTGCAGCGCTGGTGTTTTCGAGAAGAATCTCGTCGGCTATCGCGATGACGGGTGCACCGCGGCGCTGTGAGGATGCGTACTGAAAAGCCTGGAAGAGTCGTTGTTCGCCCGAACGCGTCTCTTCGAGGAGCCTGCCCTGAATGTCCTGTGCGGCATGGACGAGCATCGGTTGGAGCAACGGGTTGTCGTCGGAGGCCAGGAAGGTGATGTCGAGGACGCCCTCGATGCGGCGGGTGACAGGGTGGATCAGGGGGTGGCCGTAGCAGCCGAAGGTTTTCATCGACTCGATGTAGTGCTCCTCGGCGTGCACAGCGCACGGCGCGCGCATCTCGAAACTCGTCGAGATCGAATTGGTGCCCGACGCTTGTTCGGTGAACGAGCGGCCGACGACCGCGCCCATGGAGGACACCGCATCTCGTAGCGAATGGGTTCCGAAACGGAGATCGAC
Source organism: Rhodococcus sp. IEGM 1370 (assembly GCF_033142325.1). Classification (NCBI taxonomy): domain Bacteria; kingdom Bacillati; phylum Actinomycetota; class Actinomycetes; order Mycobacteriales; family Nocardiaceae; genus Rhodococcus; species Rhodococcus sp. IEGM 1370. The sequence goes on from NZ_JAWLRY010000035.1 coordinate 9,293, forward strand.
CAGCCGGGCGTCACGGTCCGCGAGCAGGACGCAGTACCCGGAGCCGTGGAGCACGCTCTCCATCCGATCGAGGATGGGATTTGCCGCGGCGAGGAGGCGGCTACGACGGTCGACGTCACGCAGGCTCGCCTGCTCCAGAGTGTCCGCCGGTGCGAGACCGCTCTGCGCCGACCGTTGCCAGGACTTGGCAATGGAATCTCGGAGCTTCTCGGCACCGCTGGGCATCTCGCGCACCTCCGTCGGCCGGCGCATGGTCGTCATACGACGGTATCGCCGACTGCTCCGCTCGACGCACGTTTCGACGGAACCTGCCCGATCGGGCAGTGATGTATTGACAGTGTGCTGTCATATCCGCACAATGACAGCACACTGTCGAAATTCTGGAGGTTCGAGATGACAACGATCGCTCTGTACGCCACCGACACCATGGCCGACTGGGAGTACGGGTACCTCACCGCCGGGCTGGCCATGGCTCGTGAACAAGACCCCGACGCCAATCGGCTGATCGTTGCATCCGAGACAGGGGAGGCCGTCACGACGATGGGAGGATTGCGAATTACTCCGGACGTCGGCTTGGCGGATCTGCCGGCACTCGACGCATTGATTCTGCCCGGCGCGCCCAGTTGGGACTCCGGTCACGACACGGTACTGAAGCTCGCCGCCGAACTGGTTGGGGCGGGAACTCCGGTCGCGGCGATCTGCGGCGCAACAATGGGTTTGGCCCGAACCGGACTGCTCGACGACCGGCCACATACCTCCAATGCCGCCGAGTTCCTCACGCAGGCAATCGAATACCATGGTTCGGAGTACTACCGCGACGAGAAGGCAGTGTCCGACGGCACCGTGATCACCGCAGGCGGCGTGAACCCGTTGGAGTTCGCGAAGCTCGTGTTCGAGCGGTTGAACGTGTTTCCGCAACCCGTGGTCGACGCCTGGTACGGCCTCTACACGACGGGGGAACGCAAGTACTACGACCAGCTGGCGGGCGCATGAAGCAACGCACCCCCGACGGGGATGCGCTGACTGCGCTGGTCCTGCCCGTCTTCGAGCTCAACGGTGAATTCCTCGCCGCCGCACAGGACATCACCGAGCCGACGGGTCTGACCCCGGCGTGGTGGCAGGTTCTCGGAGCCACCTTGGACGAGCCGCTCTCGGTAGCCGACATCGCGCGACGCGTCGGACTGGGGTTGGCGCGACAGAGCGTGCAAAGAACCGCAAACCTGTTGGTGGACAAAGGGTGGGCCGTGTACGTCGACAACCCGAACCACAAGCGCGCGAAGCTGTTGGAACCCACCGCCAAGGGACGCGACACCGTTGCCGAGCTGCGGGATGCGCAACATGCATGGTCCGATGCCGTGGGAGCCGCCGTGGGCGAGAGTGAGCTGAAGGCCTTTGCGGCAACTCTGGAGAAGATCCTTTCGGCATCCAGGGACTATCGCGGCGGCAGTGCATAATTCGGGCATGGTTGCGCTCGGGGTACTGCTGACCGGATTGCTGGCTGGGTTGTCGATGCAATCGGACGGCATCGACATCCTCGGCGACACCAGCGTCGGCGGGCTGTTGCTCTCCAGTGGCGGTGGGGGAGTCGCGGTCGCGCTGATCCTTGCGTCGGGTACGGCGATGGTCGTTCGTCGGCGCAGCATGCTCGCCGGACTGTCCATCGCCGCTGCAGTTGTCATCGGGGGATCGGCACTGCTGTTCTCGTCCGATTTCGCCGAGGTGATGGCAGGCGGAGTCCTGTTGGGATGCAGTGCAGTACAGGCGAGTAGCACGCGGGTTCGGCAGGCACTGCTGACGACATCGTTTCTGCTCGGGCTGCTCAGTGTGGGTGCAGTAGAGGCGTTACAGCACAGCGCAATTCCCCGGCGCTACGCCGACTACCTCACCGAATCCGACATGGGCACACCGGTGGTCGTTCTGGTGCTGTGCTTGCTGGTTGTGCTGGCCGTGGCCTGGGCGGCTGGAGTCGACCGCAGTGACGACTATGCGCCGCCCGAACGCAGCAGGCGAACAGTCGGGGCGATACTGCTGGTGGCGATCGGTGGGCTGCTGCTCAATATGGTGTTCGTGTTCAGCATGTTCCAGAGCCTGTATGGGTTCGGCGGCCACTGGTATCTCGGACTCCTCGTAGTACCCGTGTTGTTTGCGGCGGCCGGCCTGCTACCGGGCCGCAGCGGCGTCATGGTCCTCGCCGGAACGGCGGTGTTGCTCACCTCGACCACCACCGCGGGGGTGGGAATCAGTGCCTCGGACAGGGGCTGGGTACTGGGAATGGTTGCACTCACCGCAGTCTCGGTGGCAGCCGGCACCGCGCTCGGATTGCGTTGGGGACGTCCGTTGATCGGCGTCGCAGTTCTGGCGGTGGTCTGCGTGACGGCACTGTTCGAGCAGCCGCCGCTGGACAACGTTCACTACGTCGCGACCCTGATCGTCTTTCCGGCCGCCGCAGCGTACCTGTACGTGGCGTGCACACCGGCCGCACCGGCGCCGTCGACCCTCGGCCTCGCAATCCCGGCGGCGATCACGGTGCCGATGGTCGTCACCTACGGATGGACGTCGTACACACCACTGACCTCTGCACTGGCGGACACGTCCTGGCCCCGCGTCGAACTGTGGCTCTCGACAGGCGGTGCATGTGCCGCCGTCGCGCTCGCAGGCGTCGGGATGTGGGCCCTCGACCGCTACCGGATTCCGGGGTAAACGACACGCGAAACCTGTTCTGAGATAATGGTATCTGTCCTCTCGAACGTTGTCGCGGCCCAGATTTTCGAGCGGGCTACGGCAGTGCCGGAGCCGGTATGTCGGCGTCGACGGCGGCTTCGAGGGCTGCCGCAACGGCGAGAGCGACGGCATCTTGTCCAGGCGCGGCCGCGACGGTCAGACCGTAAGGCAAGCCGCTCGTCGTGCTACCGATCGGGATCTGTACCGAGGGTGCACCGGTGTTCGCGCTGATACCGCACGCCGCCGTGCCCGCCCACTCCGCTGATGCGGTTTCCGGCGTCGTCGGGTAGATGAGGACGTCGACATTCTGTGCGGCCATGAGGTCGGTCAGCGCCTGCGTTCCCGCCTGTTGTTTTGCGAGGGTCGCATCCTGCGCCGGGTTGGGCAACGAGGGTGCCTCCAACCATTCGGTGATCGTGTCTGCTTCCAGCGCACTGCCTTCGGTCACATCCTCGAAAGTCAAAGCATCCGACGGGAGAGCCCTCGCGGCGACCTCGGGGTGGTAGGCGGCGTCCGTCGAGCTGAGAAACTGGTCGATGGATGGCCGTGCATCCTTGTAGCCACTGTCGGTCAGAACGTCGGTGGCGAACTCCTCGTTCAGCTCGGGTAGTTCGACCAACTGCGGTCCCGATTGAGCGAGTGCCTCGACGGCCGCATCCGAGCCGCTACGGATCTGGGGCCGCACGGCCTGGTCGGGACTGTCCGGATCAGCCCCACGGGCATCGAACGGCCAGGTGAGGTACGCGGCCGTTACCGATGTCAGGTCCACTGCTGCTGCGGAGTCGGACCATCCGTTGTCGTTGCCACTGGTCAGATCGGCCACCGCGGCTGCGTCGGCGACCGAGTGCCCGATCGGCCCGACCACGTCCTGCGAAAGAGACAGGGGGACGACGCCGTCCCTGCTGATCGCATCGTGACTCGGGCGAAAACCCACCAGCCCGGCGTGGGCGGCCGGCCCGACCACCGAGCCGCAGGTGTCCGTACCCAAGGCGATCGGGGCGAACCCCGCCGCCACGGCTACTGCGCTTCCGCCACTGGAACCGCTTGCGCTGAACTCACGGTCGAAAATGTTCGCGGTTGTACCTTCGAGGGAACTCTTGGTGAACGTTCCATGCCAGGCGAATTCGGACATGTTGGTGGTTCCGAGGATGATTGCGCCCGACTCTCGCAGGTTGCGAACCACCGGGGAGTCCTCGACGGGGCGAAACGAACTCAGGTTGACGTTTCCCGCCGTCGCGGCAAGTTCCGAACTTCCGATGTTGCTCTTGATCAACACCGGAATACCGTGCAGCGGGCCCCGTATCGTTCCCGCCGCGCGCTCGTCGTCCAACGTGCCCGCCTCGGCCAGAGCGTCGGCATTGACGTCGACAACAGCATGCAGCGGCGTCGGGCCCGAGTCGTCGTACTTCTCGATCCGGTCCAGATACGTTCGAGTGATATCCGCGCTGGTGTACTGACCCGACTCCAAGCGTGACCGAAGATCGTCGACGCCGAGTCCCTGCAACGGGAGTTCGGACTCGTTGTCGGGAGTGCTGTTCGATTGACAGCCGACGGCGCTGAGCGTGAGAGCCGTGATCAGTACGAGGACGCCCCTGCGGTCTTTGATGGACACGGTAACGACGCTAACGACGCCGTATGCACACGCTGTTACACATCAGTAAATTCGGACCGCGTGACACTCGGAGTCGGAGCTTCGCCGGGGAGTACCGTTTTCGGTATGGCTTACAGATACCTCGGAAACAGTGGACTGAAGATTTCGGAGATCACGTACGGCAACTGGTTGACCCACGGATCGCAGGTGGAGAACGACATCGCCACCCAGTGCGTGCGTGCCGCCCTCGATGCCGGCATCACCACGTTCGACACCGCCGACGTCTACGCCAACGGAGCAGCCGAGACCGTCCTGGGCGACGCGCTGAAAGGCGAGCGTCGGGAATCGCTGGAGATCTTCACCAAGGTCTACTTCCCGGTCGGACCCAAGGGCCCCAACGACACCGGACTCTCGCGCAAGCACATCCTCGAAGGCATCGACGCGTCGCTGCGTCGGCTCGGCACCGACTACGTCGACCTGTACCAGGCCCATCGCTACGACGTCGAAACTCCGCTCGAAGAGACCATCGCCGCATTCGGTGACGTCGTCCGCCAGGGCAAGGCGCTCTACATCGGCGTCTCCGAATGGACCGCCGACCAGCTCCGCGCCGGTCAGGAACTCGCCCGCCAGAACGGGTTCTCGATCATCTCGAACCAGCCGCAGTACTCGGCCCTGTGGCGCGTCATCGAAGATCAGGTGATCCCCGCGTCGAAGGAATTGGGCATCTCGCAGATCGTCTGGTCGCCCATCGCCCAGGGTGTGCTCACCGGCAAGTACCTCCCCGGTCAACCTCTGCCCGACGGTTCGCGCGCCAAGGACGACAAGGGCGGCGACAAGATGATCGCGCGCTACCTCGACGATCAGACGCTCACCCGGGTGCAGCAGCTCAAGCCCATTGCTGACGATCTGGGAATCACCATGGCGCAGTTGGCTGTTGCGTGGGTGCTGGCCAACGACAACATCGCCGCCGCACTCGTCGGTGCCTCCCGCCCCGAGCAGATCGCCGAGAACATCAAGGCCTCCGAGGTCACCCTCGACGCCGACGTGCTCGCGAAGATCGACGATGCGCTCGGCGATTCGGTCGAGCGTGACGCGGGAAAGACGGGCTCGCCGGAAGCACGTCTGGTCTGACCGCCTGCCGGCGTCGGTCCGAGGCGAACAGGGTAATAAGGACGTATGGACATGATCACCGTCGATACACCTCAGGGCCAGGTTCGCGGTCGGACCGACGCAGGCATCACCTCGTTCCTCGGGGTGCCGTACGCCGAGGCCCCGTTCGGCCCCCGTCGATTCCAGGCACCGTCACAGCCGCCTACCTGGGACGGAGTGCGCGACGCGCTCGAGCTCGGGGCCACTGTTCCCAAGGTGGGCTACCGGCCGCCGACCAGTGAGATCCTCAGCGAGCCGGTGGTGCCAGGCGAGGACTGCCTGAACGTCAACGTCTTCACCCCCGATGTCGGCGGCTCGGCACCGGTGTTCGTCTGGATCCACGGCGGCGCATTCGTCAACGGCAGCAACGCGATTCCCACGTACGACGGTTCCGCGTTCGCCCGGGACGGCGTCGTGGCCGTGGTGATCAACTACCGACTCGGAGTCGACGGCTTCGCACTGATCGACGGTGCCCCGGCCAACCGCGGGATGCTGGACCAGGTCGCGGCTCTCGAATGGGTCCGCGACCACATCGCTGCCTACGGCGGTGACCCGGCTCAGGTGACCATCGCCGGTGAATCCGCGGGCGCGATGAGCGTCGGCACCTTGATGTCGATGCCCCGGGCCGAGGGACTCTTCCAGCGGGCAATTCTGCAGAGCGGAGCCGGGCACCATGTCATTGCCGCCGAGACCGCAGGAAAGGTCTCCGCAGCATTGGCGTCCGCGCTCGGTGTCGAGGCAACGGTCGACGGATTTGCTTCGGTGTCGGTGGACGCGTTGGTCGACGCTCAACGTGAACTGTCCGATCGGATCACCGCCGAGGCCCCGACCGGGGCGTGGGGTGAGCTGGCCCTGAACGTCATGGCCTTCGAGCCGTACGTCGACGGCGATGTCGTTCCGGCGCTGCCCATTTCGCGTATCAGCGACGGTGCGGGCACACAGGTGGATGTGTTGATCGGAACCACCAGTGAGGAGCACGCGTTCTTCATCGTGCCCGCCGGCCTCGTTCCGCACATCACCGAGGACTACGTGACGATGGTTCTCGCCGGGTACCGAGCCGATGCATCGGCGCTGGACCGGTACCGCGAGCAGCTGCCCGACGCCTCGGCGGGCGAGCTGATGATCGCCGTCATGACCGACTGGTTCTTCCGCATCCCGGCCACACGCCTGGTCGAGGCCCGTTCCGGAAACGCGTTCGTTTACGAATTCACCTGGCACTCAACGCTGTTCGACGGTGCACTCGGAGCCTGCCATGCGCTCGAGATCCCGTTCGTGTTCGACATGCTGCACAAGCCCGAGACCGCCCGCATCACGGGACCGAATCCGCCGCAGCAGGTGGCCGACCAGATGCACCGTGCCTGGGTCGATTTCGTGCGCGACGGCTCTCCGGGCTGGGACCGGTACGGCACCGACCGGGCCGTGATGATGTTCGGCACCGAGCCGGGCGTCTCCCTCGACCCGAGGCCGGCAACCCGCGCAGTGTGGGACGGGGTTCGCTGACCTTCTCTCGGCAACCTCCGAACGTCGTCTGCGGGGTGGCTCACCGGCGGGTTAATCTCGGATATGCGCAGATTCCTTCCTGGTTTCGGTACGAGTTCTCCGGTCCCCGCGAGGCCTGCTCGCGTCGTGGTGGTCGGTGGGGGCTTCGGCGGCTTCAACGCCTTGCAGCGGCTGGCGAAGCTGCTGGGGCCCGATCGCGCCGTGCTGACGTTGGTGGCCCCCACCGACTACCTGCTCTACAGTCCGCTGCTACCCGAGGTCGCCACCGGCGTTCTGGATCCGCGGGACATCGCCGTCTCGACCCGCCAGGCGCTGCCGCGCGTCAAGTTGGTGCTCGGTCACGTCACGACCGTCGATTTCGACGCGCGCGAGCTGACGGTGATCGGCCCCGACGGCGACTCGACGCTCGAGTGGGACAAGCTGATACTCGCGCCCGGGTCGGTGACCAAGCAGTTCGACATCCCCGGTGTCGACGAGCATGCGTACGGGCTCAAGACGCTGAGTGAAGCCGTCTACATCCGCAACCATGTGCTCGCGCAACTCGACGCAGCCGATGCTCTGCCGGACACCCCGGAAGGCCGGAGCGAGCGAGCCGAGCGGCTGACGGTGGTGGCCGTGGGGGCCGGCTACACGGGCACCGAATTCGTTGCCCAGATGCAGAATTGGGTCAAAGGCATTGCATCCCGTTGGGCGAGCGTCGACCCGGACGAGGTGCGCTGGGTGCTGGTCGACGTGGCCGACGTGGTGCTGCCGGAACTCGGCGCGCGACTGGGCAAGGAAGCGCTCGCCGTGCTCGCCGAGCGAGGTGTCGACGTCCGGCTGGGGGTGTCGGTGGCATCGGCCACCGCAACGTCGGTGACGCTCACCGACGACGAGGTGATCCCGTCCCGAACTCTGGTGTGGGGAGCGGGCGTCGCCGCGAGTCCGCTCATCGCACGGCTGGGTCTGCCCACCGACCGCGGCCGCCTGGTGGTGGGCGCGGACATGACCGTGCCTGGGGTAACGGATGTCTGGGCGATCGGCGACGCGGCGGCAGTCCCCGACCTCGCCGCCGACCCGTCGAAGCCGACACCGCCGACGGCGCAGCACGCCCAGCGCCAAGGCGTCGCCGTCGCACAGAATGTGGCGGCGTCGATGGGCGTCGGGCAGGCACGTCCGTACAAGCACAAGGATCTGGGTCTCGTCGCCGATCTCGGCGGATTCGACGGTGTGGCAAAGCCTCTGGGCATACCGCTGACCGGCCCAGTGGCGAAGTTCGTCGCGCGCGGTTATCACCTGTACGCCTTGCCGACGGTGTCCGCGCGAGTGCGGGTGGCAACGGACTGGCTGTACTCCTCGGTGCTGCCGACCCGCGTCGTCAACCTGGCCCAGGTGCGATCCGAGGACGCGCTGATCAAGAAAGCTCAGGCAATCGATCTGTACGAGTGAGTGCTGCGCACACATGCACGTGCACGGAACTTCGTAGCAGGCTACGAAGTTCCGTGCACATGGGTCACCTCAGGTGATGCACTTCCTGCAATCCGTAGACCGGGGTGTCGATGCCCTCGTAGCGCGCCTTGATCTGCAGCGCGAGGTAGAGCGAGTAGTGGCGTGACTGGTGCAGATTGCCGCCGTGAAACCAGAAGTTCTCCTGCTGCGTCGGCTTCCACATGTTGCGCTGCTCGCCCTCCCATGGACCGGGATCCTTGGTGGTGTCCGAGCCGAGGCCCCAGCATTTGCCGACCTTGTCCGCGGTCTCCTGATCGATGAGGTCTGCCACCCAGCCGTTCATCGAGCCGTAGCCGGTGGCGTAGACGATCAGATCGGCAGGCAGTTCGGTGCCGTCGTCGAGCACGACGCCGGTCTTGCTGATCCGATCCACCTGCCCGGCAACGAGTTTGATCTTGCCGTCCGCGACCAGCTCGGATGCGCCGACGTCGATGTAGTAGCCCGAGCCGCGGCGCAGGTACTTCATGAACAGCCCGGACCCGTCGTCACCGAAATCGAGCTGGAAGCCGGCCTTCTCCAGCCGATCGTAGAAGTCCTTGTCCTGCTCCGCGATCTGCTGATACACCGGAATCTGGAACTCGTGCATGATCCGGTACGGCAACGACGCGAACGTGAGATCGGCCTTGCCCGTGGTCATCCCGGACTCGACGGCCCGCTCGGAGTACAGATCACCCAGCGCGATCTCACACAGAGAATCGGACTTGACGATGTGCGTGGACGAGCGCTGCAGCATGGTCACGTCGACGCCCGTCTCGTACAGCGCCTTGCAGATGTCGTGCGCGGAGTTGTTGGAACCGACCACCACGACGCGCTTGCCGACATACGCGTCGGGGCCGGGGTGTTCGCTGGAATGGTGCTGCTCACCCTTGAATTCGTCCATGCCGGGGAAGTTCGGCACGTTCTTCTTGCCGGACATTCCGGTGGCCATCACCAGCTGCTTGGGCCGCAGGATCACTTCTTCGCCGTCGCGGTCCACGACGACCGTCCACTCCTTCGCCACCTCGTCGTAGGTAGCGGACTTCGCGGTGGTCTTGGTCCAGTAGGGGACCTCCATGACCTTGGTGTACATCTCGAGCCAGTCGCCGATCTTGTCCTTCGGCGCGAACACCGGCCAGTTCGGCGGGAACGGCAGGTACGGCAGGTGGTCGTACCAGACCGGGTCGTGCAGGCACAGGGACTTGTAGCGGCCGCGCCACTGGTCGCCGGGGCGCTCGGCACGGTCGACGACGATCGCAGGCACACCGAGCTGACGGAACCGAGCGCCGAGAGCGATACCGCCCTGGCCTCCGCCGACGACGAGGGCGTACGGCTGCACGCTGTAGCCGAGTTCCTTCTCCTCGATCTCCTTCTTCTCCGCCCAGTTCTGGGTATCGGCATTCGAGCCGTGCACCGCGCCCTTGATGCGGGACTTTCCCTGCCGCTCCTCGTGCCCCTTGAGCTCCTGCATCGTGGTCAGCAGCGTCCACGCGACGTCCTGGCCGGTATCGGCGTCGACGGTCAGCCGCAGGTGACCCTTGCCGCGGCTGGTCGCGGTCTCGAACTCGATCCACGCCGAGACGACGCCGTCTGCCTCGTCGGGAGTCTCGGTGGTGCGGAAACCCGTCGGATCGGTGTCGTCGAGCCGCTCGGAGAGCATGTCGGACACGCCGTCGCGTCCCTCCACCGTCTTCAGATTCCAGGTGAAGGTGACGAGATCGCGCCAGAAGCTGCCGACGGCGAACATGCCGGCAACGCGAGGAATGTCGCGTGCGACCAGCGCCTGCTCGAACTCCGACAGCCAGGCGTCGACCCGTTCCTGCGGGGTGTGGGTGCGGGCGATGTCGACCGGCTCGATGGTCTGGGTCATCAAAACTCCTAGCGGTGTGCGGGACCTTCTGTGTGACCCAGCACACTCCTTCAGGGGTGGGTGGTCGAGAGTTGCAGGGGGTTGCAGTGCGAATCCGGTGCAGCTGACCGCGCTCAGCGCGGTCGAATGCACCCGATTTCGAGGGCAGTGACTGCAACGCGCTGCAACCCTGTCCGAAGTGGTCGGCGTCACATAGACATGAGTGCATCCGACGATCAGGAGTGAAACGATGCGCGCAGCTGTGTACTACGGCCCCAACAAGGTGGAGATCACCGACGTACCCGAGCCTAATCCAGGTGAAGGGCAGGTCAAGATCCAAGTCGGGTTCAACGGAATCTGCGGAACCGACTTGCACGAGTACTACGCCGGCCCCATCTTCATCCCCACCTCGCCGCATCCGCTGACCGGTCAGGAGATGCCGCTGGTGCTGGGCCACGAGTTCTCGGGCACGGTCACCGAACTCGGCAAGGGTGTCACCGGCATCAACGTGGGCGACCGCGTCGCCATCGAGCCGCTCTACCGCTGCGGGCACTGCGGCCCGTGCCGCGCGGGCAACTACAACATCTGCGCGCAGATCGGCTTCCACGGACTGATGTCCGACGGCGGAATGGCCGAGTACACCGTGGTGCCCACAGACATGATTCATGCCTTGCCCGACAACGTCTCCCTCGAACTCGGTGCGCTCGTCGAGCCGATGTCGGTCGCCTATCACGCTGCGACACTGGGGGATCCGAAGCCCGACGACACCGCGATGGTGTTCGGGGCCGGTCCCATCGGCATCGGACTGTGGTTCGCGCTGCGCGGCAAGGGCGTCGAGAACGTGTACGTCGTCGAACCATCGCCGACGCGTCGAGCATCGATCGAAGCCCTGGGCGCGAAGACCCTGGACCCGACGGCTGTCGACGTCCCCGCCTTCATCGCCGATCTCACCGACGGCAACGGAGCCGATGCGATCTACGACGCGGCAGGCGTTCAACCGGCCGTCGAGACAGCGCTCGGATGCATCGGTGCGCGAAAGCCACTGGTCAGCGTCGCGATCTACGAAAAGCCCCTGACCACACCGCTGCAGAAGTTGGTGATGAACGAATCCCGGATTCAGGGGTCGCTCTGCTACACCTCCGCCGACTACGAGGCCGTCATCGATCTGATGAGCCAGGGCCACTACGACACGACGGGCTGGGTCGACAAGATCACGCTCGACGGCGTCATCGACGACGGGTTCGAGGCGCTGCACGCGGGCACCAAGATGAAGGTCCTCGTAGACCCATCCACCGGAGCAGCGTCATGAGCGCGGTGTTGGTGACCGGTGCCGGCCAGGGTATCGGCCGGGCCATCGCGTTGCGGTTGGCGAACGACGGACACGACATCGCCCTGGTGGACCTGGCCGAGGACAAGATCGCCGGCGTCGCCGATGAGGTACGTGAAACCGGCTCGAAAGCAACGACATTCGTGGCCGACGTCAGCGACCGCGACCAGGTGTTCGCCGCCGTAGAACACACGCACGAGGCGCTCGGCGGGTTCGACGTCATCGTCAACAACGCGGGCATCGCGCAGGTTGCCCCGCTCGACGATGTGCGCCCCGACGACACGAAGAAGATCTGGGCCGTCAACGTCGACGGTGTGCTGTGGGGAATTCAAGCTGCCGCAGCAAAATTCAGGTCTCTCGGTCAGAAGGGCAAGATCGTCAACGCGTCGTCGATCGCCGGTCACGACGGGTTCGCGATGCTCGGGGTCTACAGCGCAACGAAATTCGCCGTTCGCGCTCTGACTCAGGCCGCAGCGAAGGAATACGCGGCCGAGGGGATCACCGTCAACGCGTACTGCCCCGGCGTGGTGGGCACCGATATGTGGGTCACCATCGACAAGCGTTTCGCCGAGCTGACGGGCGCAGCGGAAGGCGAGACCTACGACAAATTCGTCGGCGGCATCGCCCTCGGTCGCGCGCAGACCCCCGAGGATGTCGCGGCGTTCGTCTCGTACCTCGCCGGGCCCGACTCGGACTACATGACCGGCCAGGCACCGTTGATCGACGGCGGTCTGGTCTATCGGTAACCCCCGTTGATGTCGATCTGTGAGCTGGAGCACAATTGACTGTGATGACGCAGTCGACAGGTCCTGAACCTGCGCTGGCGGCCGGCGAAGACCCGCGCCGCTACGCGCAAATTCTCACTGCCGTGTACGACGCGACCATGACCGGCGGCAAGTCGCCTGCACGTCCCCGCGAGGTCATCGGGGACTCGTGGCGACGGCTGCAGACCCTGGGCATCGACCCGGAACTGGGCAACCCCGCCGAGACACAGATGGACGTCTCCGATCTCGAGCTGAGCCGTCGGGAATCGGGGCTGTTCGACATCCTCGACGATTTGGCCCGCGGCCTGGAATCGGTGGTGCAGGACGGCGACAACATCCTCGTCGTCGCCGATCGGCACGGCCGGGTGCTGTGGCGCAGCGGATCGACGGCGGTACTCGACCGCGCCGACGACCTCGGCTTCGTGGAGGGTGCCAACTGGGCCGAGGACTCGGTGGGCACCAATGCCATCGGCACCGCGCTGGTCTCCCGGCGCGCGGTGCAGATCTTCTCGGCCGAACACTATGTGCGCAGCCACCATTCGTGGACGTGCGCCGGTGCGCCCATCCGTGATCCGCGAACCGGCCAGGTGCTGGGAGCCATCGACGTCAGCGGCCCGGCGAAGACGGTCCACCCCACCACCATCGCACTCGTCGACGCCGTCGCACGGTTGGCGGAATCTCAACTGCGGGAACTTCATCGGAGCACCCTCGATCGACTGCGTTCGGTGGCCGCACCGATGCTCGCGCGCCTGCAGTCCCCGGCCCTCGCGGTGGACGCGAACGGTTGGGTCGCGGCTGTCGAATCGGTGGCGCTGCGTAATCGCATCCTGTTGCCCGAGGATCTGGCGACCGGACGCTTCTGGCTGCCGACCCTCGGCGTGTGCGACTTCGAGCCCCTGCCCGGTGGCTGGCTCGTCCGACCCACCAGCACGATGGATTCCGGCGTCGCCGATGTCGGATCGACGAGAATTCGCATCGACCTACGCAATTCGCAGAAACCTCGCATCGAAGTGCGCAGCGAGGTGGGGGAGTGGACCCACGAGCCGACGCCCCGGCACGCCGAAATTTTGTACCTTCTCGCCACGCATCGGCAGGGGCGAACCGCGTCGCAAATGGCCGCCGATCTGTTCGGCGACGACGGACGTGCCATCACCGTGCGGGCCGAGATGTCGCGGCTGCGCAAACACCTCGCTGGCATCATCTCCACGCAGCCGTACCGACTGGACGAATCCGCGACCGTCGAACTGGTCATGCCATCGGACATGAGCCGATTGCTGCCGCATTCGTCGGCCCCGGCGATCCGGGCGGCACGGGGTTGAGCCGTAGCGCAGAATCGGGGGAATGAACCGCCTCGCCCGAATCCTCGACGCCTCGGATCCGGGACAGGTACGGCTGCGCGGTGCGTCGGCGACGACGCTGACGGTATTGCTGGCGATGGTGACGCTGGTGCTGATCACGCGCGCCATCGGGCAGCCGGTGACGGTGGCGATGCTCGGAACCGTCGTGGCGATGCAGGCATCGGCGGCGGTGAAGGACAAGGACCAGCACAGTCGGCTGGTCACCACCTCACTGATGGCGTTGCCGGCCTCGGCGGCAGTGACGTTGGCGGCGCTGCTCTCCGAGCTCGGCAAGGTCGCCGACGTCGGATTCATCGCGGTGTTGTTCACGGCCGTGTGGGTGCGCCGTTTCGGCCCGCGCGGCACGGCGCTGGGCATGGTCTCGTTCATCTCGTACTTCTTCGCGCTGTTCCTGCGCGCGAGCCCGGGACAGCTGCCGATGCTCATCGCGGCGATCCTCGGCGGCTTGGTGATCGCCCTGTTCGTGCGAGCGGTCATCTTCCCGGATCGGCCGATCGTGGAGGTTCGTCGGTTGCTGTTCGCCATGCGGGCGGTCTCGGTGTCGGTGCTCGAGGCGGCGTCGGCAGGGGAAAGCCGCGACCTGAACCTGGTGCGCCGCAGACTCGACCGACTCGGCAACACGGCGCTGCTGATCGACGACTGGCTCGACCGACACGATGCCGGGCAACTGCTCAGCGTCACGAGCACCGATCTGTCGCTCCGCGTGTTCGACGCCCAGATCGCCACCGAGCAGCTCGTCAGCTCACTGTGGGCTCTGGATCCCGCGAAACCCTGGCCGACATCACTGGGGCAGGCGACAACGGCACTGGGGTCGGTTCTGCAGAACACACCGTCCGCGGAGCAGCTGCGTGCGGCCCGTCGGTTGGCGTCCAAGGCTGCCGAGCGCGCCGACCCGTCCACCCTGGCGGGGATCGCTACGGTCTCGGCGCAGCGAGCTGTGCAGGCGCACATCGCTATTCATCACATCACCACCAATGCCGTCTCGGTGTCGGCGACCGCCGCTGTGGAGCCGTCCGAGGCGGCGGTGAAGGACACGCCGAGCGGACTCGACCCCAGCACCAAGGCCGCCATCCAGGTCGCCGTCGCCACCAGCGCGGCGACCGTACTCGGCGAACTGGTCTCACCCGACCGTTGGTACTGGGCCGTACTGACGGCGTTTCTGGTGTTCACGGGGGCGTCGACGCGGGGCGAAATCCTCACGCGCGCAGGCCAACGCGTCCTCGGGACCATCGCGGGTGTGCTCGCCGGGGTGGTGATCGCCGCACTGGTGGGCAACAATCAACCCCTGCAGTTGGTGCTGATCGTCGTCTGTGTCTTCTTCGCGTTCTATCTGGTGACGGTGGCGTATGCGCTGCTGTCGTTCTTCGTCACCATTCTGCTCGCGATGCTCTACGGGCTACTGGGCACCTTCAGTATCGAGGTGCTCGAGCTTCGGATCGTCGAGACCGCCGTCGGCGGCGTGGTCGGTATGGTCTCCGCCTACTTCATCTTCTCGACGAGTACTCGAAAGACGTTGGTGGACAAGGTCGATACGTATCTCAAGCAGTTGGATACGTTGATCGAATCGAGCGTGGAATCGGTCATCGCTCCGGGCGAAGGGACCGACCTGGTGGCGTCGACGCGCACGCTCGACAATGCCTTGAAGGATGTAGTGACGGCCGGAAAGCCGCTGGTGCTCGGGCCGACGACCCGCAGCAGGCGAGGCGCGAAACGACTGTTGCGAGTGCTGGCAGTCAGCGGCCGATCGGCTCATGCTCTGGCCCGCGCGGGTGTGCTGGCCTCCCGCGCCGACGCGGGAACGGCTCCGACGGCCGAGACTGCCCAGGCACTGCGCGACGCGGCGGCCCTGGTGCGCGACACTGTGCGTCACGTGGAGGCAGCCGTTGCCGGAAATCACGTCGAGCCGCCGGAGAAGATCACCGAGACAACGGTATTGGATGTGCTGCTCACCTCCACCAACGCGCCCGGTCCGCTGCGGGGTGCGGTGCGCGCACTGAACACGATGAACCGAACACTCGCCGATGTGTTGACTCGGGGTTGACCCTCACATCGTGACAAGGTCTTGGCTGACGGCCATGAACGAACTACTTCGGCACCACGCTTCTTCGGTTCGGCTTCGAGCCGCGCTCGATATCGGCACCACGCCGAACCTGCAGTTTCTCGACGCGCTGGTGCAGCGCTGCGCCGTCGAACCGGATTTTCAGGTGCGAGAGATGTTGACGTGGGCGCTGATTCGGCTTCCCGCGTCGGCGACGGTTCCGCGGTTGATCGAGGAGGTGAGATCGGGCGGTCCGCAGGCTCGCAGTCAGGCGCTACACACGTTGTCGAAAATCAAGGACGAGTCGGCGTGGGAGGCGATCACCTCTTCCGTGCTTGTTGATCCGGACGACGAAGTGGCCCGAAGCGCATGGCGAGCCGCAGTGGTTCTGGTGCCGGCAGGAAGTGAATCAGCATTGGCGACAATGCTGTCCACCCAACTCGGCCGAGGTGGGCACGACGTCCAGCGAAGTCTGAGCCGCGCTCTGGTGGCACTGGGGTCGGTGATCGAGCCGATGCTGCGGGAGGCCGCGTCGAGCAAGGATGCTGCTGTTCGTGCTCACGCGCGAGCAACCGAGGCGCTGCTGCTGGACCCGGATGCCGGGTTCGCCGTGTTCGAGGCCAAACGCGCCGATGCCCTTGGCGTAGTCGACACGGCGGGGTGAGATAGGACGATGTTGATCGGTGAAGTGGCGCGGCGGTCCGGGGTCAGTGCGCGCATGCTCCGGCACTACGACAGGCTCGGACTCGTGCGCCCGACCTCGCGTAGCGGCACCGGCTACCGCGAGTACTCCCCGGATGATGTTCGGCGCCTGTTCCACGTCGAGTCTCTGCGTTCGCTCGGGTTGTCGTTGCACGACGTCGGGCGTGCGCTCGACGACCCGAGTTTTGCGGCCTCGGGACTCGTCGACGAGCTCGCCGCCCGAACCGAGGAACGCATCGCTCGGGATACCGAGTTGCTCACGCGGTTGCGTCGCATTGGCGACCCGCGGCCGGCGGACTGGGAGGACGTACTCGACACCGTGGCGCTGCTGAGTGATCTCGGGTCTGTCAGTGCAGGGAAGCGGCAGACGGCGGCGCTGTCCTCCGTCGGAGATCGACCCATTCCGGCAGACGCCCTGGCCGAGGCGGTGCTGCGCGAGCCCGCAACCAACGTGGCCGGCGCACTGCGGTGGGCCCTCGCTCAGTCGGGTGGGGACGCGATCGGGCCGCTGCAGGAGGGCCTGAATTCTTCGGACCCCGAGGTACGACGCCGCGCCGTGGATACCGTCGTCGAGATATCTCACCCCGATGCCACCGAACTACTGACCGAGTCGCTGGTCCACGACGACGAGCAGGTCCGGCGGGTCGCTGCACTGGAACTGGCGACTCGAGGCGTCGTCGACGCCGTTCCGACACTGATCGCGATGGTGCACGACGGCACGAACGATGTGGATGCCGCGGATGCCCTGGGCGTGCTGGGATCCGCCGACTCGATCGTGGCGGCGTTGATGGACGGCATCGACGACTCTGTGGTGCGACAGCGAGTGACACAGGCGTTGGCGAGCATTCCGGGCTCGGCGGCGCTCGCGGCACTGCAGGAACTGTCCCGGGATTCGGAGCGATCGATTGCACTGACGGCCCAGTACATCCTCGGCCGGAGGGAGTGAAGACCTTCGGTACCGTCGGAGGTATGAAGGCTTTCGGACTGCTCGCGGCATCGATGATCATGTTGACTGCCTGCTCCACCGCAACCACCCCGGCCGCACCCGCCGAACCCGTTGCCGAGAACCAGGTGACCGTCGCCGATCGAATGTACTCGCCGAAGTCGCTGACGATCTCCGTGGGGGACACCGTCACCTGGGTGTTCGCCGACCGCGGCATGGCCCACAACGTGGTTGCCGACGACAACTCGTTCCGAAGTGCATTGATGGAGACCGGACAGTTCACGCACACCTTCGATACCGCGGGCACCTTCACCTACCACTGCACCCCGCATCCGGACATGACGGCGACGATCGTCGTTGAACCCTGATGGACGCTGGAACCGTGATGGACTGGTAGTCATGACGGCACCCACCCGATCGCGCAGCATCGCCGCACCCCTCGGTGTGGCCGCTGCGGCTGTCGGTGGGGCAGTGCTGCTGCACGTTCGTGACCCTCGCACTTCGGCGTACCTTCCCTGCCCGTTTCACGCGCTGACCGGATTGTGGTGCCCTGGATGCGGCACGACCCGGGCTCTCGGTGACCTCACCCGCGGAGATATCTTCGCGGCCGCGTCGAGCAATATCGTTGCGGTTGTGGTTGCCGTCGGCGCACTCGCAGTGTGGGCGCTGTGGCTGCGCGCTCGGTGGACCGGACGCCCGCTCGAACTCCCGCGATTCAACCGCCCCACGGTGGTCGTCCTGATCGCCGTCCTCACAGTGTTCACCGTGGTGCGCAACACCCCGTGGGGCTCCGCGATCGCCCCGACCTGAAACCACTAGGAGTTGGACATGCTGCTGGAAATCTTCTCGATCATCGTGCTGTTGGGAGTGCTCATCGCGCTCATCCCCACGGCCCGCCGCGTTTTCAAGAAGGGTGACGACGAATGAGCGACTCGCTGAAGGATCGCGTCCGCGCGAAATTGCTCGCGCAACTCGCCGACGACGGAGGCACGGCTGCCGAACAAGCCGAGGGCGATGACCCACGCTTGAACGCACTGCGCGACGACCTCGAAGCACTCGATGCTGCGCAGGACGGGGATCCGGTGATCGACGACATCGCCGCGAGACATTGGGTGCCCTGAGCGCCCTGCCCCTGGGGAGTCAATGTGACTGTGAGTATGGATATGTCCGGTTGATACTGGATATCTGCAGTGGGCCGGGGCCTGACTCACAATGTGACCGACGTCCGATGGACTGTCTTATAAACGATGTGTCGGTTCCCGACCCTCTGTCGCTGTAGACACACGCGACCGGTGGGCGAAGTGACTTCATAGGAGCCTGTCCAAAGAGTCCCATCACAGTCTTGTCCGCCGTCCCGGCCGGTGGGTGGCCACCACCACGAAGGGATAGCCATGTCCAGCATGACCGACAATCCACCCGATGTCAGCACCACCGTCTTCGTA
>NZ_JAWLRY010000036.1:0-17464 GCF_033142325.1 Rhodococcus sp. IEGM 1370
GTGCGATACCGAGCCCAGGCCCTCGCGGCCTAGGATTTCCATTAACCGGTCCAACCCACGGGGACCAGTGCAATGCAGTGGTCCATTGACGCGAACGGGGTGGGGGTGGGGCCCCGCGGGAGGGTTGGTCAGCTGCTGGTCGTCGAATACGACGCCACCTTCTCGAGTTTCGACGCAACGGTGTGGCGCGTGCAGGAGGTCAAGCGTTTGACGTACTCCTGATTTTCTCGAAGATCCCGCGCGACGTGGTCGGTGGACCATCCCGCGTGCTGTTCGAGGATTCGTCCCACGGCCTCTGCGGCACCGTCCTGGGCGCCGGGTTCGATGCCGATCATGATGCGCCGATGCAGGATGTCGGCCAGGGTGACTGCGTATTCCTCTCGGATTGCCAGCATCACTTCGGCGGCCAGGAACGCGCCGCGACCGTGTCCGACCACCTCTGCCAGTTCCGGTTCGGTGCGCGTCAACTCGAGCAGTTCGTCCACGCGGCTGCCGTACACGGCCACCAATCGGTCGACGAGATGTTCGGATAGACCCAGATCGTCTGCAGCCGAGCGTAATCCGCGAGCAGGATCAGGGCCTGCGCCGGGAAGTGGAGTGGTGCGTGCACAGAACGTCGGCTTCGGGCGCTTCATCTTCCGGTAGACCATCGTCAGCGTCTCCTCGGCCAGCGACAGGTGTGGCGTCAGCTTGCCGCCGACGACCGAGATCAGCCCCTCCAGCTCGTCGTGATCGACGATGTCGTGGCTGCGGGAGATCGCCCGAGTGTCCCCATCGGCTTGGAAGGGGAGGGGCCGAACACCCGCGTACGTCATCACCACCGACTCGCGCGTCAATCCGGCACCGGGGATCAGCTCGTTGGTCTCGGCCAGGATGTAGTCGATCTCGTCCTGCGTTGCCGCCACGGTGTCCAGGTCGCCGTCGAAGCGGTCGTCGGTGGTTCCGATGAGGAAGTGCCCGCGCCACGGAATGACGAGCACGGCGCGGTTGTCCGAGCGGGCCTCGTAGTACACCGCGCACGTCGGAGCGCCGGGAAACGGCCCGACGACGGCGTGAGTTCCCTTGGTACCACCGATCAATCGAGGCATCGAGGGTGCCGAACCGACCAGCACGTCATCGACCCACGGCCCGGCTGCGTTGACGACGACCGTGGCCCGAACCACGGCGGATCGTCCGGTCGAGACGTCGAGGAGTTCGACTCCGGTGACCGTGGATCCCGTCGTGGTCAACGCAATTGCCTGGGTGTGGTTGCGCACTGTCGCGCCGTGCCGCGCCGCGTCGAGCACATTCTCGACGACCAATCGCTCGGCGAACTCGACCTGGCCGTCGTAGTAGTGCAGACCACCTGCGAGTGACGAGGTGTCCAGACCGCCGAGTTCGACGGCCATGGCTTTCTTGTTCAATCTGCGGTGTCGAGGCACCGACTTGTTCCAGGACAAGGCGTCGTACATCGCCATGCCCACCCGCATCATCCAACCCGGTTTGTGGTTGTGGCCGTAGAGCGGAACGACGAACGGCAACGGCTTGACCAGATGAGAAGCAATGTCGAACAGTGCTTCCCGGTCGCGCAGTGACTCGTGCACCAATGCGAACTCCATGAATTCGAGGTAGCGAAGTCCGCCGTGCATCAACCTGCTCGACCAACTGGACGTGCCGCCCCCGAAATCTCCCTTGTCGATCAGGAGGGTTCGGGTGCCCTGCAGTGCGGCCTCGCGGGCGATCGCCGCCCCGTTGATGCCCGCACCGATCACGACGAGGTCGTACTCGTGCGCGGCCACCTCGTCGAGATCCAGTCGTGTGGTGTTACTCATGTCTGTCCTTCTCGTCGTTCCGCTCGGGCTGTGGACCTGTTGCTGTGCAGTTACTTTCGGCCCGCAGACTGCTGCCATGGGCGAGCCTGGTAGACCGTTCCCGGGCGTGGATAGAATTTGCCCGACGCCAATCGGCGGGTGTAGCTGTCGATCGGCGTCGCGTCGGGATCGATTCTGATCTCGACGACGGTGGGTCCTTCGGTGCTGAAGGCCTTGTCGAATGCGTTGGCCAGCTCGTCGGCCGAGGTGACCAGAATTCCCTGCATTCCCAGACCTGCCGCCGCCGCGGCGTACGAGGTGCTGGCCTTCTCGCTCTCCAGGTCCACGGAGTAGCGCAGGCCCTCGTAGTGCAGGTGCTCCCACATGCGGAGCCATCCCCAGGTTCCGTTGTTGAGGACGACGTGCACGATGTTCATGCCGTGGGCGGCCTGGGTGGCCAATTCGCCTACCGAGTAACTGAATCCGCCGTCGCCCGAGACGGTGACGATGCGCGCTTCGGGGCGGGCTTTCGCGGCACCCATCGACGCCGGGGTCGAGTAACCGAGCCCGCCCTGTCCGCGTGCGAACAGGAAGTTGCGTCCCGGCACCGGGTTCTTCAGATAGTTCGATATCCAACCGGCGCTGAAGCTGGCGTCGGAGACGACGATGTCGTGGGGCCGCAGATGCTTGGCCAGTTCGGTCATGGCCCTCGGCGGCATGACCGGGCTCGCCTCACTCAGTCTCAGTGGTTCGGTCGATGCCCATGCGGCGATCTTCGACTCCGCAATTCGCTTCTGCCACTCCGGAACCGACTTGGCTTCCACCAGTGGGACGAGCGCTTCAAGGGTGGCCTTGACATCGCCCAGCAGTCCGGACGAAGGACCGAAGGTTCGGCCGAGCTGACTGCCGTCGACGTCGACCTGAATGGTCATCTGCTCCGGACGGGGCAGGGCCCAGTTCAGCGACGTGTTCTGTCCCACTTTGGATCCCAACCAGATGATGAGATCGGCCTCGCCGGCCAGCTCACGCGCGGCCTGTGATCCGAGAGGGTTCAGTACGCCCACCGAGTAGCTTTCGGTCTCGGTGACCGAGCCCTTGCCGGTGAAGCTGGTGCCCACTGCGGCACCGACGCGAGTGGCGAACTCGGCGAGCTCCGCGGTTGCTCCCGAACCCAGAACGCCGCCGCCGGCGATGATGTACGGACGCTCGGCCTTGGCGATCAACGCTGCGGCGGTGCGCAGTTCGTCGTCGGAGGGCCTGCTTCGGTACGCAGGTGCGGAGTTGAATCTTTCCTCTACCTGGAGATCGGTTTCTTCCCACTCCTCGTCCAGCACATCGTGTGGAATCACCACGGCCGTCGGGCAGGGCTTGCCGGTGGTGGCAGTGCGGAACGCCGCTCGCACCAGATCGGGGACCGTCTCCAGGTCCGGTGCCAGCCAGGACTGCTTGGTCATGGTCTGCAGGAACGGCATCTGATCGAATCCCTGGGAACCGACGCCACCGTCGCGCAGCGGAACCCAGGACCGTGGGAGTTCGCCGACGATGGCAACGATGGGCACCGAGGCGTTCATGCTCTCGATGAGTCCGTCGGGAAGCTTGGTCGTGCCGGGGCCGACGGTCACGTCGACGATTCCCGGCTTACCGCTCACTCGTGCATAGGCGTCGGCGGCGTAGGCCGCGGATCGCTCGTCACGGCAGCCGAGATGGGACATGTCTTTCCTGTTCGAGAGACCCTGGTAGAACGCAGCCGTCTGGCCGCCGGGCTGTCCGAACACCTGTGTCACTCCGTGCTTGCGCAGAATTTCTGCGACGAGATCGCCACCGTGTGGCATGAGACACGCTCCTTGTTGTCGGGTCGAGAGTTGTTGGTGCGTAGAGGGAATGGTCTTCGGTTAGAGTCCGCCGCCGGACTCGGCGGCCCGGTCGAGTACGCGGTCGATGAATTCGTCTGTCCAGCGGCCGGATACGAGCAGCGCGTCGCACAGCGTGAACCGATCTCGCATGAGCGGAAGTGTGCGCATGATCCACCGAACAGTCTCGCGGTCGACTGGCGGTGTCAGCTGCGAGAACCTGGTCGGTGCGCCGATGGCGGCCAGATCGGCAGCGATGTCCGCTGCGGGTCGAAGAAGGGCAACCAACGCGCGGCGGTGATCAGCCCAGTTCGCCACGAAATCTTCGAGCTCACTACGCGCGCTCGACCATCTGGCCATCTTGGTCGCCACATTGCGGGCACAGGCCTCTCCGACCCTGCCGGAGGGATCGATCGATTCCCATGCCCCGATGACCGAGGACTCGAGGTCCGGAATCGGTGCGACCGCGTCGTCGACGTCGATGGCGAGAGCATCGAAGGATTCGATTGCACTCTCCCACAACGCCGCTGATATCACCGCGGCAACACCCACCTGAGCGCCGTGCAGGTCGTGGTCGGTACCTCGGGCCACTGCCGCCATGTCGATCAGGTGGCTGATCAGGTGCTCGCAGCCCGACACCACGGCCGTCGTACCGGTGACGCCGATGCCGAGCCCCCCATAGGTGAGGGTATCGAGGAGGGCATCGAGATCCAGCTCCGTCAGCGACGGTGCATCTCGAAGCCGCTCCGCCGCTGCACCGATGACGGCGAGAACGTCGGAGTCGAACTCGGTGTCCATGCCCAGAGTGCACGCCAGATACCAGTCGGCAGGCGCGCACCAGATCGCGGCTGCATCTCCGAATCCCGCTCTGGTCAGCGCGGCCGGTGCGTGGGCGACCACGTCGTGGTCGATGATCAACGCGACGGGCCAGGCGGTGGGAACCGTGGTCTTGGTGCCGCTGCGGACCAGCACCGACAGTGGATCGGAGAAACCGTTGACCGATGCACATGTCTGGATCACCACGAGGGGAACGCCATGCCGATGGGAGAGCACCTTGCCGAGGTCCACGATGGTGCCACCGCCGACGGCCACGATGACCGCACACCCCGCGCTGGCGGCGGTGGAACCGTCCACCGTTGTTTCGTCGAGAACCACCGTCCCGTGCCGGTGGTTCGGGACCGACACCTCGGCCGTGAAGTGTCGGGAAACAGTGCTCTCGATCTCGGCGAGGACGTCGCGTGAACCCACCGAGATCGGTGTGCCGTCGTGCAGGATCACCGCCGTACCCGATGCATCGAGTTCTGCCAGAACAGAGTTCAACTCCGCCAACGCCCCCGGAGCACTGACGAGCGTGCGGAGCGTCGACGCGGCGTGGTCGATGCCGATCTGCGCGAGATAACGCGCTGTGTCCGTCGTCGCGCCGACGGTCTGCGGCCGGCTCATCCTGCGCTCCGAGCCGATCGAACAGGCAGCAGATCATCGACCGATTCGACGATGTACGTGGGCCGACCGTCCGGCTCTGCTCGGTCGACATCGTCGAGAGTCGATTCGCCGGTGAGTACGAGAGCCGTCGAGGTGCCGGCGTTCACCCCCATGGCGATGTCGGTGGTGAGCCGGTCGCCGACGACGAGCGTGGTGGCCGGGTCGATCCCGGTGAGCGCGCTGATGGTCTCGAACATGAACGAGCTGGGTTTGCCCATCTGCGCAACGGCGACCACTCCTGCGCTCGCCTCGATGGCTGCCGTGACGGCCGCCGCGTCCGGATCGCCGAATCCTCCTGGGAGAGGACAGAACCGGTCAGGGTTGGAGGAGACGAGAATCGCGCGACGGTAGACGGAGAGTGCCTCGAAGGCGATCTTGAGTTTGCGGTAGTCGAATCCGCGGTCGTAGCTCGCGACCACGACGTCGATCTCCCGTGGATCCTCGCTCAGTTCGAGGCCGGCCGCCGAGATCGAGTCCTTCAGCGGCTGTTCACCGATGACGAAGATCTTGCCTTTCGAGGCATTCTCGGCCAACCACCGCACCGTCGTCATCGACGTGGTGATCACGTCGGACACCTGCGCCGGTATGCCGAGCGATGTGAGCTTGTCGGCGTATTGCTGTGGCGCACGGGTGGGGTTGTTGCTGCAGAACACGACTCGACGACCATGGTCGCGGAGCGCTTCGATCAGGTGCGCTGCACCGGGCAGCAGTTCGTCGCCGAGATAGAGCGTGCCGTCGAGGTCGAAGACGTAGGACTCGAACAGCTGCGTCGGTCTGTGCAGAATCGACTGTGTGAGTGTCGAAGTCGGCGTCATCGGGTCGTCACCTTGCGGGCCCAACCCTTGGAGAGTTCGACTGCCTCGATCCAGCCCGCGTACATCTCCTCGGCTTTGGTGCGGTCCATCTTGGGCTCGAAGGTGCGGTCCACCGACCACAGTGCCTCGATCTCGTCGAGGGATTCCCATACCCCGGTGCTCAATCCGGCCATCAGCGTCGCCCCCAGCGCCGTGGCTTCGGTGATGGCGGGCCGGATCACGGGGATGCCGAGGATATCGGCCTGGAGTTGGCAGAGCATGTTGTTGTTCACCGCGCCGCCGTCGACCCGCAGCTCGGGCAACGTGACCTGACCGTTCGCGGTGATCGCATCCACGACATCGCGGGTTTGGAAGACCATGGATTCGACGGCTGCGCGGATGATGTGCAATCTGTTGGTGGAGCTACTCATTCCGACGATGCAGGCACGGGCGTAGGGATCCCAGGTCGGTGCGGCGAGTCCGGTGAAGGCGGGAACCAGGTAGACACCGTCGGTGCTGGCCACCTGGCCTCCGTACCATTCGCAATCCGCAGCTCCGTGAATGAGTTTCATGTCGTCGCGCAGCCACTGCATGGTCTTGCCCATGCTGAACAGCACGCCCTCGTTCTCGTAGCGGACATCGTCGCCGACACCCCAGGCGACGGATGTCGTTGCGCCCTCGACCATCTGCGGGGTGTCGCCGCAGTTGATCGTCAGCACCCCTGCTGTTCCGTACGTCATCTTGGCCCGACCGGCTCGGAAGCAGACCTGCCCGAAGAGCCCGGCTTGCTGGTCGCCCATGTTGGACGCGATGGGAATCGGTGCCCCGAACGTGGCACCGGCGTCGCCGACGATCGTGTCCGAGGAGACGACCTTCGCGAGCATGCAGCGCGGAATGCCGTAGGCGTCGAGCAGATCCTGATCCCATTCACGGGTGTGGATGTTGAACATCATCGTTCGCGAGGCGTTGGAGTAGTCGGTGACGTGGGCGCACCGTCCGGTGAGGTTCCAGATCAGCCAGGTGTCGATGGTGCCCGCCAACAGTTCCCCCTTCTCGGCCCGCTCGTGCGCTCCCGGCACGGTCTCGAGAATCCAGGCGATCTTGGACGCGGAGTAGTAAGCATCCGAGTTCAGGCCGGTGCGCTCACGAATCACGGAGTCGAGTCCGCGTTCCCGCCATCGCTCGATCACGCCGTTGCTCTGACGCGATGCCCAGACCACCGCGTTGTGGATCGGTCGCCCGGTCTCCTTGTCCCACACCACGGCCGTTTCCCGTTGGTTCGTCAGTGCGATCGCGGTGATGTCGGTCGGTTCGAGATCGGCGCTCCGCAGTGCCTCGCGCATCGTTTCCAGCTGTGCGGTGAGGATTTCGAGAGGATCGTGTTCGATCCATCCCGAGTTCGGATAGATCTGAGTGATTTCGCGTTGCGCTACCGCGCGGACCTCGCACTTCTCGTCGAAGATGAGAGTTCTTGCGCTGGTGGTGCCTTCGTCGATTCCGAGAATGTACTGAGTCATGGCTGACGCTCTTTCCGTCGTGTCGTGGCGAGATGGGGTTGGTGTTTCGGGTGAGATCGAGTTACCGCTGTGGGGTCGACGGGCCGGTTCAGATTTGTCCGAATATCAGTTGGGTGCCGACGATCAGCGATGTCGTGACGGCGATGGCGCACGCCGGAGGGTCGAAGTGGCTGTCTCCGAGCGTGTGGAAGATGCGGGAGCTGAGCTCTGCGAGAAAAGCGCTGAACAATCCCACTCCGACAGCCGCCAGCAGTGCGATCGTGCTGGGCGCACCTGCGGAGAGAACGGCGACGGCGGCCAAGCCGGCGGGCAACGTGATGTGATGCGATACCGGACCGGACAGGCCGATCTGCAGCAGCAGGAGTGTCGTGGCACTGAATCCGAAGAGCAGGATGGGGCCCAATGCTCGGGCCGACTCCGGAAGGCTGACGATCAGCCAGCCCGCGGCCAGTCCGAAGCCGACAGCGACGGTGGCAACCTGCAGCCGGTGAGATTGGAACGGTAGCCAGGCCTGCGTCGCAGTCGGGTGCCACCGGGTGGCGATCTGTGCGCCCGGGCCACCTCGGTTCGATGCCACCAGTCCGGTGCGTCCGAACGAAAGGCGCGTTGCCGCAGCAAGAATCACGACCGTGAGGGCGACAGTATCGGTGAGCACCACCGCCGAGGTAATCGTCGAGTCGATGCTCACGGCGGATTTGAGCGCTTTTTCGAGCGCAAATCCGAGAACTCCGAATGCGCCGCCGACGAGCAGCACGCTGCTGCTACCGAGGCCGACCAGCGGCGAGAGAATGTTCTTGCCGTCGTCCAGCTTGCCGGTGCGTTTGGCGTATGCGGCCGCCGCAACCGCCCCGACGAACGCCACCTGGGGGCCGAGAAAGGGCCCGAATGCCAACTGCCCCAGGAAGTCGTAGTCGGAACCGGCCAGCGCAGCCACCACGCCGACGATGCAGAAGATGCCGCAGAGACTGAAGACGAACAGTCCGCCGAGGGCAGCGCCGACCAACCCACCGCCGAATGCGGCGATGTACGCGACCAGTTGAAGATCCACGGCAAGAGTCCTTTGTTCGAGACGGTGAGGTGCCCGTTCACGGGTCCTCGTGGTGGAGCCCGTCCACTCCTGGCCCGAGATGACGGGTGGGAATGCGGGGCGAAACCTCTTCGAAAGCCATCGGCCGCACCAGGCGGGGACGGTGACCGAGGGAGCTCGTGTTCGAGCGGCGCCGGGTTGAGAGGAACTGACTTCGTGTTTATGCCGGTTTGTGCGGCTTAGTGACGAAGTTAACTCACGGTGGAGTGGCAGTCAACATCTACCGGGCGGTAATATCTGCGACTTCAAACCCCATTTCACTAGGCAACTTGGTGAAACTATGTGATCCTTGTCATCTAGTCCTGAGGCGGTAGCCCTACGCACGGGATCGCAAGAGCTGCATTAATCCGCAGCCGGGATGGTGGTCATGGAGCAATACATCGTCGGTATCGACGCCGGCGGAACCTTCGTCAAAGCGGGGCTGTTCGACGCGAACGGGCACGAATTGGCCGCATCGAAGGAACGAAGCCCGCACTCGACGTCCAGCGGCGGCAGGCGTGAACAAGATCCCGATGCACTGTTCGGTGCCGTGTGCTCCGCGGCGCAGGCCCTGCTTCGCTCGTCGGGCATCGGTCCGCGCGACATCGCCGCGATATCGGTCACCGGCTACGGCAGCGGGTTGTGGCTGGTCGACGAGCACGGCGCGGCGCTCGGGAACGGCATCCTCTCGACAGATGTCAGGACCGAACTCGAACCAGCATCAGCACTGGACGAGGTCACGGCGGCACGGGTTGCGCACATGGTGTCGCAACGAGGGTGGAGCGGACAGACCGCGGTGTTGTTGAGATGGTTCGACGAGCACGAGCCGTCGATGCTGCCCAGGGTGCATCGCGTCCTTGCCTGCAAGGACTACATCAGGTCTCGATTGTGCGGGGACATGTCCACCGATCACACCGATGCCGGGCTGACCGGCTTGTGCGACATCGAGCGAAATTCATGGTCGGAGGACGCACTCGACTTGCTCGGACTCTCGCAGTGGCGCGCCGTGTTGCCGAGTATCGGGCCGGGCGCAGAGAAGGTCGGCGTGGTCACCGCCGTGGCCGCCGAACTGACCGGATTCGCGGTGGGCACCCCTGTGGTTCGGGGAGTGGTCGACGTCGCCGCGTGCGCGGTCGCCTCACGAGTGCTCGACAGGAGGCACATGTCCGTTGTCGCAGGAACATTCGGAATCGACCAAACGCTCCATCGACGCCCCAGAGCCAGCAGGCCCCCGTTGCTCCAGTGTCGGTACGTCACGGGGGAGGTGTATCTCGCGAGCGAAGGCGGGATCACGTCGGCGAGCAACCTCGAATGGTGTTGTCGCTCGCTGTTCGGCGGACCGGCCGACGACGCCAGGAGCCGAGGGGGAGAGCTCTATCGGATGTGCGACGAGGCCGTGACTCGCGCGTATGCCCGAGATCGATTGGGCGACATGATGTTCTTCCCGTATCTGTTCGGTGGACCCGGGGGCGCGCCGGCCGGTCTGCTCGGGGCTGTCGCCGAGGACGGGTTCGACGAGGCGGCGCTGGCTGTGTACGAGGGAATCGCCTACGCGCACAGAGCGGATATCGAGTCGCTCCTCGAGGGCGAGGACGCAGCTCGGCCGGGCGTCGTCCGGATGTCGGGGGGTGCCTCGCTCAGCCCGATCTGGCCGCAGATATTCGCCGACGCTCTCGGCCTGCGCGTGGACGTCGCCGACCGAGGGGAAATCGGGGTCCGTGGTGCCGCGATCACAGCTGCGGTGGGAATCGGACTGTTTCTGGAATTCGCCTCCGCTGCATCGGCATTCACGCCTATGCTGCGATCCTACGAACCCGATCCGCAGAAGGTGGCGGTGATGGCTGTTCGATACGAGCGCCATCGCGCAACGACCACGGCACTGGCTGCGGTCTGGAGCAGAGGGTATTCGGTCGACGTTCGCTATTGCGATCGGTCGGTCGTCGGCGCGGATGCCTGACCGCCCTGTTCGATGTCGTCGACGGAGATGCACTCGACGCCGCTGTCGCGATACTGCCGCAGAAGTGCGGGATCGAGGCCGGGCTCGACCGCAAGCGTGGTGATCGCCGCGAGCGGGGCGACCTGGAATGCGCCGGAATAGCCCAGCTTGTCGCTGGTGCACAGGACGATCGAGCGGTGGGCCCCCTCGATCATCGCCCGTTTGATCTGCGCTTCCTCGTACTCGAAGTGAGTGATACCGGAGTCGACGTTGATGCCCAGAATGCCGAGGATCGCGACATCGGCATTGATCGACTCGTACGTCTTGAGAGTCTGCGCGCCCACCGTCACCATGGCGTTCTTCAGGAGGCGACCCCCGACCACGACGACCTCGCAGTGGGGATGCTCCGCGAGGTTCACCGCGGTCGACGGGCTGTGCGTGACGAACGTCGCGCGAAGTTGGGGGTCGAGCTGTTTCGTCACCTCGATCGCCGTCGTACCGCCGTCGATGAGAATCACCTGGCCGTCCTGCAGCAGGCTTGCGGCAGCACGGGCGACGAGCGACTTGGCCGACGCCTCCTGGCCTCGCCGATCCCGGTAGTCCTGGTGCAACGTGGACACCACCAGCGCTCCGCCGTGCACTCGCTTCAATTTTCCTTCCGCTCCGAGCTCGTCCAGATCCCGGCGAATGGTGTCCTCGGAGACGTCGAACGTGACGGCGAGTTCGGAAGACAGAATCTTGCCCGTCGTGCGCAGTAGCTCGAGGATTCGGAAGTGCCGCTCGGGCTTGAGGAGTGTGGCCACCAGGGCATCGTATCCGTCGACCGCGGTCGTAGACTCGGATCGATGAGTGCTTCTAGCGTGACCCTGGACGACGTCGCCCACGCACATCGACTTCTACGCGAACGTAATCCGCTGGTCCAGTGTCTGACCAACACCGTGTCGGTGCAATTCGTCGCGAACGCGCTGTTGGCCGCGGGGGCCGCTCCGGCGATGGTGGACAACCCCGAGGAAGCGGCCGGCTTCGCCGGGATCGCCGACGCGGTCCTGGTCAATCTCGGGACTCCGACAGCCGCGCAGGTCGAAAGCGCTCACCTGGCGTCGGCCGCAGCGAGGGCAGCGGGGAAGCCGTGGGTTCTCGATCCGGTGGGAGCAGGTGGTCTGCCGTGGCGCACCCAGGTGTCCGTCGAGCTACTTGCCAACCGGCCCAGCGTCATTCGCGCCAATGCGTCGGAGATCATGGGGCTGGCAGGTGCGGACGGCGGATCGCGAGGAGTGGATTCGTCTGCGCAGGTGGCGGATTCGGTCGATGCGGCGAGTTCATTGTTGGATCGAGCCGACGTGGTGGCGGCATCGGGGGAGACCGATCACATTCTCGGCCCGGATGTCATGGTGAAGGTCGGCGGCGGAAGTGCACTGCTGCAGCGGGTTACCGCGACCGGATGTGCCCTCGGTGCGCTGACGGCTGCCTACTGCGCGGTGTCACCGAGTGCTTTGATCGGTGCCGTCGCGGCGCACGCGCATGTTGCGGCCGCGTCGGAGATCGCTGCCCGTTCGACTACGCGGCCGGGATCTTTCGCCGTCGCGTTCCTCGACGGCCTGGATGCGGTGGACGGGTCGGTCTTACGCGAGTTGGTTCGGCTCGACACGGTCTGACGTGTGCAACTCGCGCTCCACTGTGCCGCACTATCCGCGGGAATGTCGCGAATTGTGCGCGTAGTGGCGCGAAAATTGCAGACCGCCT
Source organism: Rhodococcus sp. IEGM 1370 (assembly GCF_033142325.1). NCBI lineage: Bacteria > Bacillati > Actinomycetota > Actinomycetes > Mycobacteriales > Nocardiaceae > Rhodococcus > Rhodococcus sp. IEGM 1370. The sequence continues at coordinate 12,179 of NZ_JAWLRY010000036.1, forward strand.
GGATGTAACGGCACCTTGATCGAAACGTGATGTAACGGAACATGTTTGCGAGCGGACATACCTGGCATCGGGCAAATCGAACCAGGTGGTCTTCATGAAACGACTTCTCCTCGTCATCATCAGTGCGTTCGCTCTCGTCGCGTGCGGGAACTCGAACGAACCGGGCGCAGCGCCGGCCACCACCGCGCCGACTACAGCGCCCCCGGCGAGCACCCAGCCCCAGGCCGCCCAGCCGCAGCCCGAGGCGAGCCAGCCGACAGTCGACACCGGGGCAGTGGAGCCCGACGGTCCGATCGACTGGAATACCGAGGAACTCCCCGAGAACAACTCCCTGCCCGACGCCGAACAGCATGCACCGGGTTCGGAGTACCCCATCTGCCTGGGGCTGGACTCCACGCGGGTGGTGGATGCAGTGGCGTCGTTACCCGAGTACTTCCCGGGCGAGCCGTGGATCGCAACCCGGATCGGCGACCAGTGCGCCGATTTCACATGGGTGCGTGCCGATGCCGGTGGTACCGCGTCGTCACCGACGCACATTCTGTTCTTCGCAGGTCACAACTACGACTACCTCGGAACCGCGACGCTCGAGCCCACCTCGTTCACCTCGGTGGTGGGCCAGACCGAAGACACGGTGACCGTCGAGTACCGCTGGCCGGTGGGTGACGACGCGTTCGCCAACCCCACTGGCGGACCGGTGACGATCGACTATCAGTGGGACGGGACGCAGGTGACCATGATCGGCACCCTCCCGCCCGAGGTCACCGGCTAGATCGAGACGGACGATTCCTCGGGAAGCTCGCGGATTTCGGCGTCGGACATTTCCTTGAAGCGGCCGTAGTAGACGCCCCTGGCCTGCTCCGCGACGATGGCTTGGTGGATGGGGAATGCCATCCTGGGGTTCACTGCTCGCAGGAATTCGACGGTCTCGGAGAGCTTCGACCACGGTGCGGCAGCGGGGAGCGCGAGAACCTCGACCTGTTGCTCGGGGACGAACAGCGAGTCACCCGGGTGGAACAGCTGGCCCGGATTCTCCGGAGTGCCGAGCAGGTAACCGGTGTTGTCGATCTCCGGCAGTTCGGGATGGATGACGGCATGGGTGCCGCCGACGCCGGTGACCGTGATGCCGCCGACCGTGAAGGCCTGACCCGCGGGAGCCGGAGTCCACTGGCCGCCGAGTTGGCCTGCGGTCATCGGATCGGCGTGCAGTGCCGCACGCGGATTCGCCTCGACCAGAGCGGGAAGTCGCTGCAGATCGACGTGATCCGGGTGCTGATGGGTGACGAGGATCGCGTCGAGTCCGGTGATGCCCTCGAACCCGTGAGAGAACGTGCCGGGATCGAACAGCACGGTGGTGCCGTTGAGTTCGACGAGAACGCAGGAATGTCCGAAGTGTGTCAGCCGCATGGTCCCCACAGTAAGCGCGGTTTCGCGCCTCCCGCCAGGGCTGCGTAGACTCCCACCTGCCGGTAACCAGCCGTACGTATTTCAAGGAGCGCTTTCGTGGCCCGAGTCGTTGTCGATGTCATGCCCAAGGCCGAGATTCTCGATCCGCAGGGTCAGGCGATCGCAGGAGCACTCGGACGTCTCGGGATTTCCGGCGTGTCCGACGTCCGCCAGGGCAAGCGTTTCGAACTCGAGGTCGACGACACGGTCGACGACGCCGAGCTCGAGAAGATCGCGGAATCGCTGCTGGCCAACACCGTCATCGAGGACTGGACGGTCACCCGCGTATCGGTAGAGCCCGCCGCATGAGCGCCCGCGTAGGAGTCATCACTTTCCCCGGGACTCTCGACGACGTCGACGCCTCTCGTGCGGTCACCCTCGCCGGCGGAGAAGCCGTCAGCCTCTGGCATGCCGACGCCGATCTGAAGAACGTCGACGCCATCGTGGTCCCCGGCGGATTCTCGTATGGCGACTACCTCCGCGCCGGAGCGATCGCTCGCTTCGCCCCCGTGATGGAGTCCGTCGTCAAGGCCGCCGAGGGCGGTATGCCGGTTCTCGGTATCTGCAACGGATTCCAGGTGCTCTGCGAGGTGGGTCTGCTCCCCGGCGCGCTGACCCGCAACGAAGGGCTGCACTTCGTCTGCCGCGATCAGTGGCTGGCAGTGGAGAACACCGACACCGCGTGGTCGTCGCGATACGAGCCCGGTGCCGAGATCCTGATTCCGGTCAAGAACGCCGAGGGTCGATTCCAGGCACCGCAGAACGTGCTCGACGAGCTCGAGGGCGAGGGCCGGGTGGTCTTCCGTTACAGCGGCAGCAACCCGAACGGATCGCAGCGTGGGATCGCCGGGATCTCCTCGGCCAACGGTAGGGTCGTTGGTTTGATGCCGCACCCCGAGCACGCCACCGAGCCGCTCACCGGTCCGAGCGACGACGGTCTCGGCATCTTCTACTCGGCATTGGACACGATCGTCAACGCCTGACCCGAACGTGTCGGTGGTCGCAGTTACTGTGCCGCCATGACACTGAACTTGGCGATGATCACGTTCGACACGACCGACCCGGGACCGCTCGCCCGCTGGTGGGCCGCGCAGGCGGACGGAACGATCGTGGAAGAGAACGACGGCTGGTTCTACGTCGTCGAACTCGCGTCGGCACCGTATCGAATGGCCTTCCAGAAGATCGACGACCCGACGCCAGGCAAGAATCGCGTCCACCTCGACATGACCACCGGTGACCTCGACGCTGAGGTCACGCGGCTCGTCGAGGCGGGTGCACGCGAAATTGCGCAGCACACCATGGGCGACTTTCGTTGGGTGACACTGACCGATCCCGACGGCAACTCGTTCTGCGTGTCCGGTTCGCACTGAGCAGCGGATGCCCGCCCAAGCGTGGGTGACGCTCGTGGTCGGCTGGGACGTCTCTGCGACGCTGCTGCGGGACGGCCCACGATCCCGCCGCCCGAACAGCGGGTCTACCGGCACGTGACCGCGGTCAGGCCGCGGCCGCCGGCAGCTCAGCCAAGGTAGTGGCGAAAACTCCCGTGGGCCCGCCCGATACGTCGCAGTACTCGCCGTCCCGCCAGAAGAACACCGAGCGTGACAGTGGGCTCGGCGTGTCACGACTGAACATATCTGCCAGCTCGGCGAGCTCGGCTGCTGCCGCGAGCGCCACGTCGGCGTTGCGCGGCCGGTGGAAAACGAACTCGTAGGCATTGGGAACGACGAACAATACGCCGTACAGACATTCGCCGAGGTGCGCGGAGATCAGCGTGGTCATATCGGCGACCTTCGACGCGAGGTAGATCGAATCACCGCTGAGGACCTCGATGTCGACGCTGTTTCTGCTGAGAACTCGGCCGTCCTCGAATTTCAGCGCTGCGGTGTTCCTTCGGCCTGCGGCCCACGCGGCGCTGAGGTCTCGGCCGACGAGATGCCGATCTGCCAGTGTCACAGCGCGATTCGGAGAAGACAGGTTAAGCACCCGTCGCGGTGCGCCCGGCACGTCGAGTAGCGGGACGGCATACTCGTACTCGCACTCACCCATAGCCGCCAGGGCGGACGGAGCGATGACGCGCTCGCGCAGCCTCGAGTAGAACTCGTCATCCGACAATCCGGTGAAGAACGTGGGATCCGCCTCGCGCATCATCTCGATCATGAGGTCGACATAGCCGGCGATGATGCCGTCCCACGCCGATCGACTCACCCCGGAGCACCGGGCGAACACATTGTTCAGTGACATGCGAACGCCCGAGCCCACCGCCAACGTCGTCGCATCCTCGCGGTGAACCACCACCCCACGCTTGCGAAATGCTTCGATCGTCTTCATCCGCACGATGGCGAATGTGGTCGCATGAACTGCGCCGTAATCAGGCAGAGAATGAAATTTCATGAAGTCGTCCCCCCGGTCGGTGTGTGCTCTCGAGGTGTTCGACGCGGCGGCTGCCACAATGGTTCCCATGTCGACTCACGCCTCCGCAACCGGTCTCTGCAACTTCGTCGACGTCTCTCCGTCACCGTTCCACGTATGCCGGACAGTCTCCGTCCAACTCGACGACGCAGGATTCGTAAGGCTCGACGAGACCGATACCTGGCCTACGGAAGCAGGCCGCTACTACCTGATCCGCGGCGGATCACTCGTCGCCTGGAGTACCGAGAGTGATGGTCCGTTCCGTATCGTCGGCGGACACACCGACAGTCCCAACCTTCGCGTGAAGCAACATCCCGATCTTCAATCCGCGGGCTGGCAGATGGTGGGCCTCGAACCGTACGGCGGTGCCTTGCTCAACTCGTGGCTCGATCGGGATCTGGGCATTTCCGGCCGGCTGAGTGTGCGCGACGGAAACGCGGTGCGCGAGGTTCTGGTTAAGGTCGACGAGCCCATTCTGCGAGTCCCGCAGCTCGCGATTCACCTCTCCGAGGATCGCAAGGGCGTCACCCTCGATCCGCAGCGACACGTCAATGCCATTTGGGGCGTGGGTAATTCGCCACAATCATTCATTGCATACGTCGCCGAGCGAGAAGGCGTCGACCCGCATTCGGTTCTGGGTTGGGAGTTGATGACGCACGATCTGGCGCCCAGTGCCGTCGTGGGTGTCGAGTCCGAACTCGTCAGCGCGCCGCGTCTGGACAATCAGGGCACCTGCTATGCCGGGACCCAGGCTTTGCTTGCCGCAGTGGACAATCCGACCGCTGTCACGCCGGTGCTGGCCCTGTTCGACCACGAGGAAGTCGGCAGTATGTCCGACCGCGGTGCGTTCTCGGATCTGCTGAACACCGTGCTCGAGCGCATCGTGCTCGGACGTGGCGGTGGACGTGAGGAATTCCTGCGCACGATGGCCGGATCCATCTGTGCCTCGGGCGATATGGCGCACGCGACGCATCCCAACTACCCGGACCGGCACGAGCCCGCGCATCGCATCGAACTCGGTGGGGGACCGGTGCTCAAGGTCAACCAGAACCTGCGCTACGCAACGGATTCCGCGGGTGCCGGTGCCTTCGCGCTCGCCTGCGATCAGGCTGGAGTTCCCTTGCAGCGCTACGTACATCGAGCCGATCTGCCCTGCGGCTCGACCATCGGACCCATCACCGCGTCGCGCACCGGCCTGTCCACGGTGGACGTCGGCGCAGCGCAGCTGGCCATGCACTCGTCGCGAGAGTTGATGGGAGCCAGTGACGTGAAGTCCTACGCCGACGCGTTGGCGGCATTCCTGGCCCCAGCCTGAGCCCGATCGGGGGTCGCAAACGCGCGCGCATTCGTCAGGTGCCCCTCTTTGCCAAGCTTCTGGTGAGTCATTCGAGAAGCTATGGAGGGTTATCGCATGTTGAGTGCTGAGTTCACAGG
>NZ_JAWLRY010000037.1:0-16167 GCF_033142325.1 Rhodococcus sp. IEGM 1370
CTCCGGATCGATTTTCTTGGGCATGTGCTCATCCTTCCTGACTCAGAAGGAAGCGGCATCAAACCTGGGGTGATTCATCAGCTTCCACGTTCCACAGGTGGTTTAAGCGTTCACGGTCCGGCCACGCGTAGAGCACTCGTTGGCGGTCGAAATAACCACCGTGGTATCCGCGCCACGCGTGATGGGTCACGCCTCGCTGTGCGATTAAGCGGTTCAGGCTCGCACTCTCGACTCCGCGCCTGGGGGTGACCACGACTATCAAGCCTCCAGGTTGGTCGAGCAGCCATCTCACAGCACGAGCGTTCTGCGCTTCGCGCGAGTCCCCGTCACCCAGACGCGATACCGCAACAGGTACAACAGCCATGTGCACACTCCCTCACTGAAAGAATTGGGTCCAAGCTAGTGAGGGGGTCCGACATTGGGAGCTGGTCGTGTGCATCGGGCGACAATTCCGTACCTCGGACGACGCACTCTGTCGGTCTGACTTTACTTACCAACCAAGCGACGGTACCGGGTCTTGATTGCGTCCTCACCACCTTCGAGGATCTCGCAAACCTCCTCCTTGACGGCGGCCGTCTGCAGCGTTCCCTCGGCTTCGATGGCGGGCGTGAACTCGCCGCGCCGGATCACGAGCACGTTCTCGGCACCGGATGTCACAACAACGTTCGCATTGTGCGTGGAGACGATGAGCTGCCGATGATTCTTAATGCTCTTCAATGTCTCAACCGCCAGGTGCCGAATGAGCTTGTTCTCAAGGTCATCCTCAGGCTGGTCAAGGAGTAGAGGGTATGACCCCATCTGCAGGACGACCGTGAGCAACGCCGCTGTCTTCTGCCCAGGTGATCCCTGGTCCACTGCGACGAAATTGGACTTCGGCGCAGGGCGGTAGCTCACGGCGACGAGATCCTCTGGGAACCACAGCATGATGTCGGTGACGAGATCGGACGTGTCTGCGTTCGCAAGTCGACTGTAGAAACGCATATCGACCTTGATGGCCTGCCCTATCTTCGACTCGGGGCCGTGCTCAACTAGATCGATCAGGTCGGTCTTGAAATCGCGGACCTTGTTCGGAAACCTGGGGTCCTTGGGCTGGTACTTGTTCAAGAACGACGGTATGCCGTCCTTGGCAAACGCCGGATCGAACGACTCCGGGCAGTTCAGGACACGGCGGAGCTCGTCACCAAGGCTCTCGATGTCTCCTTGATGAAACACCTCAACCTTGGTGAGCGCGTCCACAGAGCTATTGAGCCGTGAGGTGTAGGTTCGCCGCCGCTGGTGCAGCTCCTGCCGTGCTTCTTCGAGACGTTTGAGGACCTCTTCGATGGTTTGCTGCTGTTCCGCACACCGGTCATCCAAGCCTTCGAAACCGCGAAGCTGGGCGTCAAGGTCCTTCTCTAGCTGTCGGTCGGCTTGAGTCTGTTCAGGCGAGATCGTCGACTGGCCACCTTGCTCGTTCAACCAGGCGTTGAGGACTGATGCTCGTTGCCGCCACTTCTCGCCAGAGCCGTGCGTCTGCCACTCTGTGCGTGCGGCCTGCAAGCCGGACGAAGCCCGGTCAAGGACATCGGCCGCGGTGATGAACGACGCCTTCCTCTCTGCATACTCGTCCATCGTTGGGTTCGAGTTCGCAAGCTCGCGCAGGGAACGAGCTGCTTCAACGATCGTGTCCTCAACACCTTGGGCTCGTTCTTCTGTCTGGGCGGAATGCCTGATCGACGTCTCAACGGCCTCCAGCTCTTGGAACTCGGCACTCGCGCGGAGCCTTTCGAGGTGGCTCAAGCGCCCACGAACCTCTTCCAACTGACCACGGATCCGGTCTGCCTTCTTCGATTCGGCGAGCTCTTTCGCTAGATTGTTGCGCTCATCTTTGAACTGGAGCTGCAAGGCCTCGTAGTCCTCGGTCCACTCAATGCGCCGGATCGGTGGCATGTCATCGAGGATTCTCAAGAAACTCTGTGGCGAGGTGGCGAGTTCGTAGATCTGCTTCTGGCTGAATATGCGAATCGGGGCGCGGTCACTCGATCGCCCCGACTGCAGCTCCCACGAATCACCCGTCCTCACTTCGATGCGCGACTTGTCGGGCTCCGCCCCGCTCCAGAGAACGCGGAGTTGCCTTCGATCTTTCGTGTAACGGACGGTGATTCGCGTGTCCTCCGTCCACCAGCGCTCATCCGAGGCTGCAAAAGGACTGAACCGTCGTAAGTCGCTGGCCACAGTGCCCTCCAGCTCGTCCGAGCGTCCGAGGGCAAGGCGGAGCAGTTCCAGGACCGTGGATTTCCCAACGCCTCGACCGCCGATCAGGCAGTTCATCCACGGACCAAAGCGGTACATCTCGGTGACACCGCGGTGCACAAGCTCAATCTGATCGACATGCCCATGCTGAGTTACATTGGGGTCGTCGTAGCCGGCTCGGACCCGACGTATGGACTCGTCTGAGTCGGTCAGCGCGAGTCGGAGTCCTTCGAGATCGAGCGATTCTGCCTTCATTAGCGTCAGGTGAGTGCCCGGTGCTTTCGCAGTCTCCCCCTCAGGACACGTGTCGGTTGTCAGGTGATGCGCGTCGGATCCCAAGGTCGGCACCCATCCACTTCGTACTGCTTGCGCAACCTCTGCGTCGTCCACGACTTCAACAGCCTGAACAAGGTCCGACTCCCGAAGCGCATCGAGTTCTCGAGCATCCATTCCGAAGACGCCTCGCCCGTGGTCTGCATGCGCCGGGATGCAAATACCGCTTTGAACTGTGATTACCTCTGCAATGTCGCGGACCGTCATGTTCGCTGTCTCATCACTCCGGCCGCGCGTGCCCAGATACTTGCAGCGCACCAGGGCGTGGTCGACGGCGGAAGCATCACTTGAGGGATCGAAGATGGCAAGCACATGGAAACCACCAGACGCCGTGATCTCGACTCCTGGGAAGATCACAAACGGAGGGAGATCTGGGTCGCGGCCACGAAGCTCGTCCAGAGCCTTGCGCGCCGGATCGATGCCGTCGTGCGAGTTGTGATCAGTAATGACGATTCCGTCAACACCTGCGTCAATGTAAGCCTGGATCCACTCCTTGTACGAGGGCTTCTCCCCCTCGTAAAGCTTGCCGTCCAGCCCGCCGTAGTCGAACGACGCCGGCGAGTGGGCGTGGATGTCGAGACTCCACCAACGCGCTCCTGGGTGTTCACCCCCGATGGACGGCATCTCATGAGGCTGTTCGGAGGAGGGACTTGGCACCATATGAACATGCTGTCATGCGGCGAGGCCTGCTCCGGTCGAATGCATTTCATGCCCGAGCTAGCGCATATTTCCATTTGGAGGTCACAACCGGCACCTGGCTCGTATGACCATCGCCCAAGTCTTCAACCAACGCAGCGATGGCGTAGTCGTCCGCGGTACGCCGAACTGGCATTTCGGCGTGGATAGTGTGGAATGCATTTACAACGCCTAGGTCTGGTCGGTCTGCTAAATCGCTGATGACGGCTTCTGTGTCCAACAACCAGAAACTAAGCTGCCCCCATGCCCGCCGGCCGTTTCGCTCCCAGTCCTTCGGGCGACTTGCATCTCGGCAATCTCCGAACAGCACTACTGGCCTGGCTCTTCGCCCGCTCCACTGAACGACGTTTCGTGATGCGCGTGGAAGACCTCGATCGCGTCAAGGCCGGCTCGGAGCAACGTCAACTCGACGACCTCGCCGCCATCGGACTCGACTGGGATGGCCCGATCATGCGGCAATCCGAGCGTCGGGAAATCTACGACGCCACGATTCGCACGCTCACCGCAGCCGGGCTGACGTACGAGTGTTTCTGTACGCGTCGGGAAATCCTGCAGGCCGCATCCGCGCCCCACGCGCCCGACGGGGCCTACCCCGGAACGTGCCGCGATCTCACCGCGGACCAGAAAGCAGCCAAGGACCGCCCACCGGCCATCCGATTGCGTTCGCAGGTAACACAATTCACCGTCGTCGACCAGCTGCACGGCCTGTTCCGAGGCCAGGTGGACGACTTCGTCCTTCGCCGATCCGACGGCGTCCCCGCCTACAACCTCGCCGTCGTCGTCGACGATGGCGCGCAGGGCGTCGACCAGATCGTGCGCGGCGACGACCTACTCACCTCGGCTCCCCGGCAGGGATATCTCGCCCAGCTCCTCGGCCTCACCCCCGCGACGTACGTCCACGTGCCCCTCGCACTCAATGTCGAAGGCAAGCGTCTGGCCAAGCGAGACGGCGCGGTGACACTGCGCGAGCGGCCCGACGCGTGGTCGCTCATCACCGCCTCCCTCGGCATGCCGAATGCGAAGAACGCCGAGGAACTGCTCGAACAGTGGAAGCCGACGCTGGTGCCGCGCGAACCGTGGGTGTTCGACCCCTCGAATCTCTGACCGTTGTACCGATCGAGATCACGTTGCAACGCGACAGGACCCAACTGCGCACGAATCGGACGTACAGTGGCCGCGACAACTCTTCCCGAGGGAGAAGGACACGATGACCTCAGGCGGTTACGACCCCGACAAGGATCCACAGAACCCCGGCGGCTATCCCCCGCCGCAGGGCGGCTACCCGCCCCCTCCCCAGGGCAACTACCCACCACCTCAGCAGGGCGGCTATCCACCACCCGGCAACTACCCGCCTCCCCCGCAGGGCAACTACCCGCCCCCGGGCAACTACCCACCGCCCCCGCAGGGCAACTATCCGCCGCCTCCGGCCTTCGGTGAGTCACCGATGCCGACGCAGCTGTCCGTGGGAACGGCCATCGGCTACGGCTTCAACAAGTTCAAGGAAAATGCCCTCGTCTGGATCGGCATCGTCCTCATCGCCGCGATCATCCAGGGCGTTCTGAACTACGTGTTGAGCTCCGACAACTTCGTCCTCAGCTTGATCTTCAGTGTCATCGTCGGAGTCGCCACGCTCCTCATTCAGGCGGCACTCGTCCGCGGCGCTCTGCACGAGGTGGACGGGATGAAGCCCGCGTTCGGGTCGTTCTTCCAGTTCAACAACGTCTTCGCCATCGTCATCGCCGGCGTCCTCGTCGGCATCGCAACCGGCATCGGCTACATCCTGCTGGTCATCCCCGGACTCGTCGTCACGTTCTTCACGTGGTGGACCTTCCAGTTCGTCATCGACCGCGGCGACGAGCCGATCCCCGCCATCAAGGCCAGTGCCAAGGCGATCGCGTCGAACGGTGGCACGATCTTCGTGCTCGCACTCGCCCTGTTCGGCCTCAACGTCCTCGGCGCGATCCTGCTCGTGGTCGGCCTGCTGGTGACCATTCCGATCACGATCATCGCCGGAACCTACGCCTACCGCGTCACTGTGCGCGGACGCGTCGCCTGACCTGAGATCCGCCTCGATGGGCGCGCATCCCTCACCCGGGATTCGCGCCCATCGTCGTCTCGGTGCTTGGATCGAGCAGTGACTACTACCGAACACACCGCCGCCAACGGCGGCACCGAGTCTGGGCAGGCCACGTTCGCTCACATCAGCCGGGGCTACTACCCCACCATCGTCGCGCTTTTCGTCGCGACGCTGCTGATCTCGAACGTGGCCGCCAGCAAAGGTGTCGCCTTCTTCGCCTCGTCCGACGTCATGCTCGGACCACTGCAGATCCTGCCGATCAACACCGACGGCGCATTCTTCCTGTTCCCCCTCGCCTACATCCTCGGCGACGTCCTCAGCGAGGTCTACGGCTTCAAAGCCGCACGCCGCGCGATCTACCTCGGCTTCGGCTCCCTGATCCTCACCTCGGTGTGCTTCTGGATCGCCATCGAACTCCCCGCCGCCTCGTTCTACGAGAACCAAGAGGCACTCGAAACCGTCGTCGGTGTCGTCCCCCGACTCGTCCTCGCCGGTCTCGCCGGCTTTGCCGTCGGCCAGCTGCTCAACTCCTACGTCCTGGTCAAGATCAAGGAACGCACCAAGGAAAAGCACCTGTGGGCGCGCCTGATCGGCTCGACCGTCGTCGGCGAATTCTTCGACACGCTGATCTTCTGCGCCATCGCCGCCGGCGTCATCGGCATCAGCACGTGGACCGACTTCATCAACTACGTCGTCGTCGGATTCCTGTGGAAGACACTCGTCGAGGTCCTCGTCCTCCCCATCACGTACCGCGTCATCTCGTACATCAAGAAGCGGGAACCGTCGTACCAGAGCAGTTAGCTCGCGACCCATTCTCGACTGACCTCGAGGTAGCGCCCTCGCGCTGCCTCGAAGGTCGCGACGGCCCGGGTTCCCGGCCAGTCCTCCGGTGTCATGGACGGCGGGAGGCCCGGGTCGACGTAGGGAATGACGCGCCACTCGTCGAGCAGCGTCGCGAACGTGACGAACGCGTCCCGCGGATTCCGAGCCGGGGCGACGGTCTCGTAAGCGGCAAGAAATGCCCGATGCCGATCGGCGATGCCGGCCAGATCCCACCATTGCGCAGCGCTCTCACGCAACGTGGTCGGCGGCGCGACCTCGGAGGCGACGAACGTCGTCACGTAGGGCGAAAGCTCCAACGCGTCGACAATGGCACCGGCCTCCTCCGCGAGGTAGTCGGGTGCGATCCATAAACCGGGTGAAACTGTGCCGCAGCCAATTCCGGTGAGTCGACGCCTCAGCTGGTGGCGCGCGGCGCGTTGGGTCTCGGGGATGGTGAACGAGATGAGCCGAAACGGGTCGCCGTCGGCCATCCGCCGAAACCCGAAGATCCGACCGTCGCCGCGCGCGAACATGGCGTCGGCCTGCTCGGTGATGCGATAGCCGGTGCGGCCCTCACGATTACTCGATACGACGACGCCCTTCTTCTTCAACCTGGCCACCGCGATGCGCGTGCTCTCCGGCGGCACCCCGAGCGCGTCCATCCAGATGACGACATCGGCGATGGCGAACCACCCTCCGAGCGGGCGAACGTAGGCCCCGAGCACCGTGCGCACGAGTGAGGTGGCGCTTCCCGGACGGGACTCGAAGTCGTCGAGGATCGCCCCGGCAGGATTAGGAGCGGAGTTCGTCACGGATCGCCACGATTCCCAGGTACACCTCTCGATAGGAAGTACTGAGAGGGCTCAATCCCAGGCGAATACCCTGCGGCGCGCGGTAATCCGGGATGACGCCCTTCTCCCACAGGCGAGCGGTGATCGCCTTGAACTCGGGATGGTCGATGGTGACGTGACCGCCGCGTCGATTCGCGTCCTCGGGTGAGGCGATCTCCACCCCGAGCGGTACCAGCATCTCGCGGACCAGTTCGAGGGCGTATTCGGTCAGCGCAACGGACTTCGCGCGTATCGCGTCCATCCCCACCTCGGCGATCATCTCGATGGTGTCCTGCATCGCGATCATTCCGAACACCGACGGCGTGCCACTGATGACGCGTCGAATACCCTGTGCCGGAACGTAACCCTGCGCCATCTCGAACGGATCGGCGCGACCCATCCAGCCCCAGATCGGCTGGACGAAATCGCTCTGAAGATCACTGCGCACGTACGCGAAAGCCGGCGAGCCGGGTCCTCCGTTGAGGTACTTGTACGTGCACCCGACGGCCAGATCCACTCCCCAGGAATCGAGTTCGAGCGGTACCGATCCGACGGAGTGGCACACATCCAGCAGCATCAAAGCTCCGGCAGCATGCGTGATGCGTGTCGCCTCGGCCACGTCGACGAGGAAGCCGGAACGGTAGGCGACGTGAGTGATCACCACCAAGGCGGTGTTCTCCCCCACCACCTCCGCAAGTTGTTCCGGTTCGATACCACCGCGGCGGTCCGTCTCGATCCACCGCAGGGTCATATTCAGCTCTGCTGCAATGCCTTCGAGCAAGTATCGATCGGTCGGGAAGTTATCGCGGTCGATGACGATCTCGGTGCGGCCCGGCCGCATGGCGATCGCCGCCCGTGCCAGCTTGTACAGCAGTACCGTCGTCGAATCGCCGATGGTGGTCTGACCGGACGCGGCCCCCAGGGTGGCGTCGGCCAGGGCGTCGCCGATGGTGACGGGGAGGTCGAACCACTGCTCGTCCCAGCCACGGATCAGGCGTCCACCCCAGGCCTGCGTCATGAAGGTGTTGATCCGTTCGACGCTGGCCTTGGTGGGCCGGCCCAACGAATTGCCGTCGAGATATGCGCTGATCGACGGGTCGTCGCTACCGAGGAATTTGTCGCGGTAGCTGCGGAGTGGATCCTTCTCGTCGAGTTCGAGTGCGCGTTCCGTCATCGTCCGATTTCCGTTCTCACAGCGAGTAATTCGGGGAAGAAGGTGAGTTCGAGTGCCTTCTGCAGAAATCCGACGCCACTCGATCCTCCGGTCCCGCTCTTCATCCCGATGGTACGGAGCACCGTCCGCATGTGCCGGAAGCGCCACAGCTGGAAGTTCTCCTCGAGATCGACGAACTCTTCGAAGGCCTCATACACCGCCCAATGTTCGGTGTGATTCTCGTAGACGAACTTGATCAGCGGCATCAGGTCCTCATTGAACGTGTACGCCGCGGTGACATCGCGATCGAGCGCTGATGCCGGTACGTCGTACCCCTGACGCGCCAGCGACTGCCAGAAGGCGTCGTACAGGCTCGGCTCGTGCAGCAGCGTCGAAAGCAATTGGTGCGCAGCCGGATCGGAATCGAAGACCGTCAGCATGCCCGCATTCTTGTTTCCAGCACGAACTCCACGGCCCGGTACTGATACGACTGGAAACCCGACGAGTTGCCGAGGAAGTCGCGGAACTGCGAGTACTCCGTCGGGGTGAGAGTGGCCAGTACCGACCACTGCTCGGTCAACGTCTTCTGGATGTGCTTGACCCGGGCCACACATTTCAGCGCGGTACCGATGTCGTCGGCATCGAGAGCTGCTCGCGCGGCCAGGGTCTCGTGCAGTACCAGCTTGAGCCACAGTTCGGTGGTCTGGTGCTGAATGATGAACAGCAATTCATCGTGATGCTCGGGGGTGCTCACCGGTTTCTGGGCGCTGAGCAACGTGTCGAGGTCCAGGTACGCGCCGTAACTCATACGGTCGCTGAAGTCGGTGACGACTGTCTTCTCTATAGCGCGGGTATTGCCTTCGACGCTCATGGCTGGTCCTCGAGGTGATGGGCTGATCTCGCCAGCGTATTACAGTATTGTGCCGACCGCCAGATCTACGACATATCTCGGTTTCGCGAATGCCACCCGTCGCCTATCCTCGAAGTACCGACTCGAGTGAGGAATCGCAGTGCGTAGAGCGTCCGGACAGTTGGAGGAGTCGATCCTCGAGTTGCTCGGCGAGCACACGGAACTCTCGGTGGCCCAGGCCCGCGAGCATCTTGGCTCGGATCTCGCCCACACCACGGTCATGACCGCTCTGGTGCGCCTGCACGGCAAAGGGCTGGTCGATCGCGAGCGGCGCGGGCGATCCTTCGTCTACACCCTCAACGCCCCGGTCGACGAGATCCCTGCGCTTCGGGCCGCGATGCGGATGCGCACCGAACTCGGTGCCAGAGCCGAACGCGCAGACGTACTGGCCAGCTTCGTGGCCGCACTCGACCCCGAGGACGAGGCGACGCTGCGCGAACTGCTCGCCAAGTCGGATGCAGCCGAGCAACACCCATGACCCTGCTCCTGGTCGTGGCCGTCCTGCCGTGGGTGCTGTCGCTGCTACTGGGATTCGGAGCCGATCAACTCGACCGTCGACTCAATCCGTCGACCGCCGTCGTCCTGTTGCCCATCCTGTCGATGGTGACCGCATTCTCCGTGGCAGCGTCCATGGCCGCACTCGCTGCGGTACTGCTGGCGTCAGGTGAGATTGTCTGGGTGTCGGTGGGAATCATCATCTGCGCGTGGATGTTCTGGCGCGTGGTCGAGGTCGCCCGCCATGTTCGACGCGTCGCCGTCGGTGCGTCGATCGCATCGGAATTCGGTGACGAGGCGCGGGCGACGGGCGGCATCGTCGTGGTCGACTCCGACGTTCCCGACGCCTTTGCCGTCCCCTCCGGCGGAGGTGCCGTCGTGATCACCACCGGCCTCGCGGAGGCTTTGACGGACAACGAATTACGCGCCGTGGTCGAACACGAGCGTGCGCACCTACGGCATCGCCACAGCGTGTGGATTCAGATGTGTGAGATCGCGGCTCGACTGAATCCGATTCTCCGGCCGGTGCCCTCGAAGGTCCGGCACGCCGCCGAGCGTCAGGCCGACGAGAGCGCAGCGTCTCTCGGGCGTCGAGACACGTTGTCTGCCATCGCCAGAACCGCCCTCCTGCGGAAACAACTCGACCATGGAACCCGCACGCTCGCCAGTACCGGCGGCGACGTCGTTCGCCGCGTGCAGGCCCTCAGCGAACCACCACGGCACCGTCGTGATCGCGGGGTTCTCGCGGCCGGTTTGGTGCTGATCCTCGCCTTCACCGTCATTTCCACGGCACTGTTCGACGTCGTTCAAGATGTGGTGGCCCCCGAAACCGGAGAAGTCGCCACCTCGATCTTTCGCTGATCTCAGATACCGGCGACGCCAGCCAGTTGGCCGATCGCATAGGTGACGGCCATCGCGATCGCACCACCGATCACGATACGAGTCACCGCCGGCCGACTCGGCGCACCGCCGAGGCGCGCACTGATGGTTCCGGTCAACGCCAGAGCCAGCAACACGACGACAAAGGTGACCGGAATACGTTGCGAAGCAGGCAGAAGCAGGATCGAGAGCAACGGCAAAAGCGCACCGCTGATGAACGACACGGCCGACGATGCGGCCGCCTGCCATGGATTGGTCAACGCGTCGGGGTCGATTCCCAACTCGACGTCCACATGCGCGGCAAACGGATCGTGTTCGGTGAGTTCGCGGGCGACAGTCTGGGCAGTCTCTGCCGAGAGCCCCTTGGCCTCGTACAGTGCCGCGAGCTCAGCCAATTCTTCCTCGGGCTGCTCGTCCAGCTCTTTGCGTTCCTTGATCAACAGGGATCGCTCGGCGTCACGCTGCGTGCTCACCGAGACGTACTCCCCGAGCGCCATCGACACGGCTCCCGCAACAAGCCCCGCAACGCCTGCAGTGAGCAGCGATCCTTTGTCGGTGGTGGCAGCTGCGACACCGACGACCAGGCCGGCAGTGGAGACGATGCCGTCGTTCGCGCCCAACACGCCTGCCCGCAGCCAGTTCAGCCGACCGGACATATCTGCGTGCGGTTCGTAATCGTGCAGGCTCGGCTCGGGCTCACTCATCGACGGCCGTCACTGATACGTCATCCCATGCGGCGCGCGCGCCGGACTCACCGATTCTGTACACCTGGACGATTGTGGTCGCTCCGACAACCACTGCCAACACCACCACCGCAATCGACTGCCAACGCACGGGGGTATTGCCCCGACGCTCACGCAGATGCAGGAACACGAGCGCCGCGGCGACGACGACAAGACCGACGGAGAAGAAGATCATCCAGTCGCCGATCTCGGTGTGCTGTTCGACGGCCGCGGTCTCGGGCACGCGCTCCTCGAGCCACTCACCTGCCTCGGTCGTCAGTGGTGTCAACACCAACGTGAACACCGCCAGTGCTGCGATGAGCCACACGAGACGGCTGCGCACACCGGACCAGATGCTGGCCGCGATGGCGAGCAGCGCGGTCAGCGGTGCCAGCACCACGATGAAGTGAACGAGAAGAATGTGGGCCGGTAGGCCGTTGAAGGTGGACATGCGTTCTCCCGCTTGCTTGGAAAGTCGCGTGCACCTCACGCACAACACATGCTACACGTTGTGTAGTAGTTGCATGGATGGGTCCAGTGCCGCCAGGGATCGCCACGCCGAGTCGGGTTCGGCGACCATCGCATGCACGATCTGCTCGAGATTCCGTCCCAGCGCGACAACGGTGTTCGCGTCGAACAATGTTGTGGGATAGACGATATCGACGTCGATACCGATAGCCTTCCCTTGGTCGTCCCGCCGTTCGGTGACGTGCAGATGCAGGTCGCATTTCGCGATGTCGATCGGTCGGGGCGTGATCTCGACACGCGTGTCCCCCAGGTCGAGCGTTGCGGCGGTGAAGACGTCCAACGACAGCGCAACCTGGAAAATCGGATGCTGCCCGGCCACCGTGTCAGAAGCGAGATCGGCGACGACATCCTCGAACGGCACCGATGCATGATCGAAGGCCCGCAGCTCGCTCCCGCGGGCCGCCTGCACCACGTCCTCGACGGTCGTAGCGGACGCGATGTCCGTCCGAATCGCGACGGTGTTGGTGAAGGTACCGACCAGCTGCTCGAGCCTCGGATCGTCGCGTCCGGCAACCGGGGTCCCGACGACGATATCGGTGGAGTCCGTCACCTCCGCGAGCAGAATCAGCAGTGCTGCGCGAAGCACGGTGAATCGTCCTGTCCCACAACGCTGGGCAAGTTCGGTCATTTTCTCCGTGGCGGGTGCATCGAAGCGAAGCGATGTGCGTGCACCGGAGAAATCCCACTCCTGCGGACGTGGCCGGTCCAACGGCAACTCTGTGCCGCTGGGGACACCCGCGAGTTCCGCACGCCAGAAATCGATGTCGGCCGATACATCCCGATCGACGGCCCAGACACTGTAATCGGCGTACTGCAAAAGCAATTCAGGCCACGACGGTGCACTGCCGGCCATCCTGGCGTGATAAGCCAGTACGAAATCCGACGCCAGCAGCCCGAGCGACCACCCGTCCGCTGCGATGTGGTGAACGGCGCACGCCAGCACGTGGTGATCGGGTGCTAGCGCGAACAGTCGAGCACGGATCGGGAACTCGGTACGCACGTCGAGAGGGTGCTCGAGGGTCTCCGTCACTGATGGTGCATCGAAGTCCAGAACGTCGAGGTTCGGTGCCACCCCAGCAGAATCCTGCTCGATCACCTGAACTGGAATCCCGTCGACATCCGGATAGCGCGTGCGCAACGTGCGGTGTCGCTCGATCAGATCGGTCAACGCCTGCGAGGCTGCCGCTGGATCGAACTCCCCGGTTATCGACACCGTGAACGGCAGATTGGACAGCGGTAGCGCTGCGCTTCGATCGATGTGGCGGTGCTGCGGCGCCAGCGGAATTGCGAGCACGCCCTGTGACAGGCCAGCTGCAGGTCGCGAATTCTTGTGCAGCCCATTTAGGCGACGGCCGTCGATCCGTGCCGCGAAGGCCTGTACGGACGGGGCCTCGGCAAGGTCTCGTACACCGATGTCCACCGATGCCTCGGCCCGGATCGATGCGACGACTCTGGTCGCGGCCAATGAGTCGCCGCCGAGGTCGAAGAACGATGCAGCGCAGTCGACGTCATCTGTGTCGAGTACACGCGAGAAGGCTGCCGCCACCATCTCCTCGGTTGCACCGGATGGCGCAGTTCGATGCCCGGTCGACAACATGGACAGATCGGGTGCCGGCAGCGCTCCACGATCGATCTTCCGGTTGATCGTCAGCGGAATCTCGTCGAGAACCGAGATGGTCGCCGGCACCATATGGGCAGGCAGACGCCCCACGAGATCGTTGCGGATTCGCGTCGTGTCGACGAGCTCCCCCGGCCGCCTCGCGACAATGTACCCGTCGATACGAAGGTCACCGGTTCGACTGCGGCGCAACGCCGACGACGCCGCAGCGACTTCCGGATGCGCCCGCAGTGCCGCGTCGACCTCCCCCAGTTCGACGCGATTGCCGCGGATCTTGATCTGGTCGTCGGTACGTCCGAGGAACTCCAACGTCCCGTCTCCGCGCAGACGCGCCCGATCTCCACTGCGGAACATCCGAAGGCCGCTGCTGCCGAACGGATTCGCGACGAAGCGAGCTGCTGTTTCTGCGGTGCGCCCGAGATATCCGCGCGCAACGCCGGGGGTTTCGATGTAGATTTCGCCGACTGCACCCGAGGGAACGGGCCGCAACGCCCGATCGAGAAGGTGAATCACCGCCCCCACCATGGCTCGACCGATTCCGTCCGCGCTGCCCGGGTTCAGTGGCTCGGTCATCGTGACACTGCAGGTCGTCTCGGTGGGCCCGTAGGCATTGAGTAACCGACGCCCCACCGACCAGCGGTCGACCGTATCCTGCGGTGCCGATTCACCGCCGATGATGATGGTCCCGACACGCGACAGGGCTGCGGGATCCAGCGTGGCCAGCGCCGAGGGCGTGATCAGCAGATGTGTGATCGATTGCCGGGCAATCAGTTCCGACAGTTCTGCGCCGCCGTAGCTATCCGGCGGGGCGATCACCACTGCCGCGCCTGCGGTTGCTGCGGCGAGCACTTCGACCACAGCGGTATCGAATCCGGGAGAGGCGAGATGGCAGAACCGCGACTCGGCGTCGAGGTCGTAGCTGCTCCTGATCTGTTGCACCAGAGCGGCTATGCCACCGTGAGTGACGACAACGCCTTTGGGAGTGCCGGTGGAGCCGGAGGTGTAGATGACGTACGCCGCGTGGTGCGGTGTCGTCGGCGCGGGTTCATCACCCGGGTCGCCCACCGCGAGAACGTCATCGAGAATCAGACATTCCACCTCACCCAGCTCGGTGCCTCCGGTGCACAGGCCCAACACCGCTCCACTGTTTCGCACCACGAACTGCGCTCTCTCGCGTGGGTGATTCGGGTCGACCGGAACGTACACCGCACCCACTCGTGCGATCGCCCAGAACGCGACGATGCCCTCCACGGATCGGCCGATGCGCACGGCGACCCTGTCCTCGCTACCGATTCCTCGCGCACTCAAGGCGGATGCGAGTGCGGCGACTCTCGAGCCCAACTCCGCGTAGGTGACCGACACCTCCGCATCCTGGATCGCAATTCGATTGCGGTGCTGCGTGATTGCCGTCGAGAACACATCGTTCAGAGATCTACGCTCGGTCACGGCCGCGCCCACCGAGGCGGGCGTCGTACACGGCTCGTCGGGCAGGAACAGGTCGAGGTCTGCTATCGCGGTATCGCCGTAGCCGGATTCGGCGAAACGGTCGAGAAAGTGCAGGAATCGAGCATGGTGGCGCGCCAGGTCGCTCGGTGTGTAGGCGGCAGGGTTGGCCTCGAAGTCGATGCGAGGACGCGCTCCGCCTCGCCCGGGGTAGATGTTGACGGCGAGGCCGGACACTGGGCCCGTCGTCAGAATGTTGATCTCACCGTCGAAGTCGCCGATGGCCACGGTGTTCGCGAACATCATCACGTTGATCGTCGGCCCGAAACGCCCTGCGCTCAGCGCATTACCACTCTCGGACAGCTGAGGTCTGCTGCGCTGATGGCGGAGCACGGCACCGATCGCCACCTCGGTGGACTTGATCACGTTGTTCACCGTCGCAGATCCGATGCCCGGCAGGCTCAGCGGCACAACGTTCGACAACGAGGACCCGGCCCGGCGCAGCATCGCCGTCGGCCGCGCGGAGACCGGCAACGACAGATCCACGTTCTCGGTGTCGTTCATCCGCGCCAGGTACGCAGCGAAGGCCGCGATCACCACCGTCGACGTCGCATGACCGGCGGCCGTCGGAGAAACCGATCGATCCTCGCCGACGACGATCGGCACCGATGCAGGCTGAACGATCCGGCCGAGAGGCTCGGCGTGACCCAGGTCGGCGGACTGCCAGTGCGCCCGATCGCGTCGCGCGCGGGTGGAGGTGCGGTAGCGCTCGTCCTCGGCGACAAGCGCGGCCGGCGTCGTCGGATCGACAGCCGCAGGCTCGACGCCGTCACAGACTGCGGCATACAGGGCCGCCGCCCGCTCGAGCACCTTCATCGAGGCATAACCGTCGAGCGCGATGTGGTGGGCTCGGGTGTACCAGAACACGCGATCGTCCCCGACGCGAAGGACACGCAACCGCACGAGCTGGCCGTCCATCGAGAAGGGCGTGCGGCAATCGTCGTTCATCCACTGCGTCGCCGCGTCGGCCGGCCGGTCGTGTTCGCGGAAATCGAGGATCTCCACCCTGTCGGTCTCCCGAGGCTCGAACCGTTGCATCGGGGTGCCGTCGATCTCGATGATTCGTATCGTCGACGACGAGAACTCCCGATGAGCCCTGCTACCGCACTCGACCAGTGCGTCCAGGTTCACAGCGCCGATGATGTCGACGAAATACGCAATGGTGAAGGGCACGTCCGGCATGAATTGTTGGGCAATCCAGATATCGGCCTGGGACGAACTCACAGGTAAGGCGTCGTCGAACATGGTGGTCCCCCAGGGCGTGCTGCTACTACACAGTCGGTAGTACCACGTGTCAATGGCCAAGATGAAGTCCCCGCTGGTGGCCAAGTAAAAGTCCCCACCCCGTGTTGATGTTTCCGGTTGGTCA
>NZ_JAWLRY010000038.1:0-13243 GCF_033142325.1 Rhodococcus sp. IEGM 1370
CTTCGAAGGACGCATCACCCCGAACGGAAACTAACCGACGCCAAGGTCGGATCCACCGTTAATCTGACACTCCCCCCGATCCCCAACGCCGGAGAGAGTTCGGTGCCGTCGGCGAGGGTCATCTTCTTCGAGGCATTGTGGGTGTCGAAGCAGTACCAGGGTGTGCCCTTCTTGCAGGTTCGGCATTCCCCGCACACCGCACGCCAGTTCAGCACCACGAAGTCGCCGACCTCGACATGAGTGACCGCATCGCCGATCGCTTCGACGGTGCCTGCGGCTTCGTGGCCGAGCAGGAACGGGAACTCGTCGTTGATGCCGCCCTCGCGGTAATGCAGATCGGTATGACACACCCCGCACGCGGCGATGGTGACCACGACATCGTTCGGGCCGGGATCGGGAATGGTGATCGTCTCGATCGAGACGGGCTCGCCTTTGCTCTTGGCGACGACAGCACGCACTGTTTGCGGCACAGCAGAATTCTCCTCTTGTCCAATGATTGTTGACGTGGAAGGAAGCATCATCCGTCTGGTTCGAAGCCGTCAGACCCGAACCAACAGCTTCCCCGTGTTCTTACCGGAGAACAGCAACTGCACTGCCGCAGGCGCTGCAGCCAAGCCCTCCACGATGTGTTCTCGGGCCGACAGGATGCCGTCGGCATACAACCTGAAGAGGAGGGCGTCGATGCGGGGCATGTCGTCCGCGAAATCAGGTACTACATATCCTTGAATCCTTGCTCGCCTGAACAGCAGATTCGGGAGATTGGTTATCCCGTACGCATCACCCGGTTCCGCGATGTTGTACTGGGACATGGCACCGCACAGTGCGATCCGGCATCCGATTGCCATGTTGTCCAGTACAGCATCGAGGATGAGGCCACCGACGTTGTCGAAATAGACGTCGATTCCGCGGGGGCATACTTCGGCGAGACGAAGAGCGACGTCGTCGCTCTTGTAGTCGATCGCACAATCAGCCCCGAGGTCATCGGTGACGTACCGACACTTGTCTGGTCCACCCGCTAGCGCGACGACTCGGCATCCTCGATCTTTGGCAATCTGTATTGCGATCGACCCGGTTGCACCGGCGGCACCGGAGACGACAACGGTGTCGTTCGGACTAATCTGCGCGATCTCGTACAGACCGATCGCGGCTGCCCGCCCGATGTGCGAGAAGATCGAAAGGTACGCCGAATCTGGTATCCGATCGCTGGCGACATGCTTTTCCAACCGGGCTGTGTCGACAGTGGAGTATTGTTCCCACCCCCACATTCCGCCGACGTGATCACCAATGGAGAAGGCCGGATCAGCGGTCGCCACGACTACTCCTGTTGCCGCGCCGATCATTACATCACCCACGGCAAGGGGAATGCAACGAGTTCGGGTCGAGTTTCAGCCAGTTCCGCGTGGTGGGGTCGACGGACAGCAGCGTTGTCCTGACAGTGACCTGTCCCGGCCGCGGGGTAGGCACCGGGCGTTCAACCCATCGAAGGCAAGCGGGATCGTAGACACCTGTTGATGCTTTCGCGATGACCCAACCGCCGCTGTGATGGGGAAAGCCTCGGCCTGCACTGCGATCAACGGTCGGGGGTGTTTCGACGTTCGGTTGGGGATAAGTCATGGTTCGCTCCAGTTGCTGATGAATCTGCGGCAAAGCGCATCGCCTGTGCAGCACGTGCGCCGTGCAGCCCAGTTGTCCTGCCCGAGTGGCACTGTCGACGATGGCCTAGAGATCGAGGACGAGTTTGGGGCAAGCGGCGCGCGAGACGCAGATCATCATGGTGTCGTTCGCGCCCTGCTCCTCCGCCGTTAACAACGAATCGCGGTGATCGACGTCGCCGGAGATAACCGGTGTTTCGCACGTACCGCACGTTCCGGCCTCGCACGACGATAGAACCTGGACGCCGGCCTCGGTCACGGCCTGCAGAACGGTTTGCTCGGGGGTGACGGTGATCGTCTTGCCTGTCCTGGCCAGCTCTACTTCGAAATCGCCGGAGATGACCGGCTCATCCATTTCCCTGGCGACGAATCGCTCGATGTGCAGCGACCCTGTTTTCCATCTGCTGCATTGTTCGGTGACTGCCTCGAGCAGCGGTGCAGGTCCACAGCAGTAGACAAGGGTGTCGGACCGCGGTACCGCGAGCAAGCCAGGCAGGTCGATCATGCCTGCCACGTCCTGTGGATGGAGGACTACTTTTTCTCCGAACCGGTCGGCCAAATGTTGAGCAAATGCCATGGAACTGTGGTTGCGGCCTCCGTAGACGAGTTTCCACTCCGCCCCCCGTTTTTCCGCAGCGTCGACCATGGTGAGAATGGGAGTTATGCCGATGCCGCCGGCGATAAAGAGGTATTTCGGGGATGGTTGCAGTTCGAAGTGGTTGCGAGGTCCGCGTACGGTGACGCAGTCTCCTTCGTCGAGTTTGTCATGGATCAGCTGTGATCCCCCTCGGCTCAATGGTTCTCGCAGAATCGCTATCTGCCATTCGCTGTTGTCCTGGGGATCTCCGCACAAGGAGTATTGGCGGACGATTGTCGGCTCGAGCACGAGATCGATGTGTGCCCCCGGCGTCCAGGTCGGAAGGGCCCGTCCAGAGGGGTCCCGGAGCCGGAGAACGACCACGTTGTCGGCGGCTTCTGTCTTGTTGGCAAGCGTCAACGACAGATCGGTTTCGTTGCTTGCAGTCGCGTTCATTGGGTCGCTTCCTTATCGGTCGAACGTGGCGTGCTCGGATCGCCGTGTGGGCGTGTGGGGCCTCGGGACGGGACGACGGCTCGCGAGCTATAGCCGACCCGCCCCGAGCACCTGTTCACTCAGATGTCGATGTGCTCTAGCTGCTCGAAGATCTCCGTACGCTGAACCTCGAACTGTGGCGGCAGTTGAAACCGCGATCCGAGTTCGTGGGGCGATTCGTCGCAGTCCCAGCCGCCGTCGGCGTGCGTTACTGCCAGCTCGAAGAGGCATCCACCGGGAGTGCGCACGTAGACGCTCTTGAAGTACTTGCGGTCTTTGAGCTCCGAGATGTCGGTGTAGCCTGCGCCTTCGATCCCGAACTTCACTTGATCCTGATTGTCGAGCGTGTCGAGGTTCCAAGCGAAGTGATGGTAGGTTCCGGCACCGTAGTGCCAGGTCCCTTGATCTTCGGACACGTTGGCCGTCAGCTCGATGTGGTTGCCGTACTTGGCGTTACCGACCTGGAAGACGGCCCGATCCCCTTCCTCGGTGAGCTGGCCCTGGGAAAAGAATGTGTCGTTGGCGAAGTCGATCATGCGTTCTGGCGTAGTGACGTGGATACCGACCCCGTGCAGCCCGTGAATTGCGTATTCGCGGGGCACTCCGCCCTCGGTCCACCCTTCCCGCTCGTCGTTGTCGTTTTCCACCAACTGGTATTCGATACCGCAGGGGTGGCGAAATGCGAGACGACGACGGTCGAACACGTCGAGGTTCGAGACCTCGACCTTTCGTTCGGTCAGTCGCTTGTACCAATATTCGAGAGATCCGCTGGGGACGGAAAGCAGCACTTCACGGGCCTGATTGGTGCCACGCTTGCCGAACATTCCTGCCTGCGCCCACGGGAATGTGGTGACGACAGACGATGGATCGCCGTTGGCGTTGGAGTAGTAGAGGTGGTAGATCGGTGTGGTGCCGTCGAACAGGACGGTGCGCTTGATGAAACGCAGGCCCAGGGTCTTGACGTGGAAATCGACGTCCTCTTGGGCGTGTCCGACTGACAAGGTGACGTGGTGTGAACCTTCTACGTATGTCATGGTCTCTTCTCCTTGTAAAGTGATTGCCCGGTTCGGGCTCTAACTGGCATTGCTCGCAGCGCGTTCGAGCAACGCGCGCAGATGTTCGACGACGATGTCGCTGACGTGGTGTTCGGGATCGTTGTAGACGTGAAGTTCTGCATCGGCGGCTAGATCGGTGAACGCTTCAGCGGTGGCATGCACTCGTGGAAGCGGCACCCATTCGTCGCGCGCTGCGGTGGTCAGCAAGGTGGGCATGGCCATCAGCCCGGGTATCCGTCTGGGCCATTGGTGTTCTGCGGGTCCGATGTAACCGCCGGTGAGTATTGCAGCACCCGCATAGGGGATCTGTGTTCGGAGCAAGTGCTCCGCGAGCAGGCACGCGCCTTGCGAAAAGCCCACCACGACAGTCCGTTCGGGCGTGACGCCCTGTTCGATAAGCCATTGCAGATGGGTCGAGACCGCATCCAAGGCGTTGCCGAGTGAGGGTTGGTTTGCGTCCACGGAGTCGGTGAAACGGGCCGGGTACCAGGTGGCGTCGGCGGCCGCAGGTAGTACATAAGCGATCCCATCCAAGCCGACACGGTCTGCGACCTGCGCCATGTAGCTGGGTTGCTGTCCGCGTCCATGGATTGCGTACACCACTAGTCGGGCAGATGCCAGGTCGGCAGCTCCGTGGAACTGCAATGGTCGACGCAGGTGTGGATTGCGTTCGGTGATGTTGGTATTGCCCATCAAGGGTCGGTCCTTATCGGTGGCCGGGCGTGTGTGAGTGGCTGTGTACGGCAGCGCTTCTCGGAGGTCCGTTACGTTCGTATGCGGACTGTTGGCGGGATTGCTCCGCGGCCAGCGTGTCGTCGTCGCCGCGGTGGCGCGCGATGAGCGAACGTTTCGCTGCGGTGCCGACGTGGCACAGGCCGGGTACGTCCGGATTGTCCACGCAGGCTGTGCTTCCGGCGGCCGGCCTACGAGCGCGGCCCGAGAGACCGGCCGCCGTGTACCGGCGGATCGACTCCATCCCGCACTTGCTGCATGCCTGTTGCGCGGCCGGGGGACTCGGCACCAACGATTCAAACGTGTAATCGCATGCTACACAATGATAGTCGATGAGAATCATCTCTCACTCCTGCGCGTTCAGGGCGCCGCCGTACGCGTCCCAGTCTTGGGGATCGTGCCCGACCCAGATTTTGGCACCGTGTTCGTCTCGGTACCGTTTGAGCGTCTGGATGCTGCGTTTGCCGATCTCGGGATCCCAGTCGTGAGGGTCCGGTGCCTCACTGTCGAGGCCCTCGCGTAGATGAACCGTGTCACCGGTGAGAACGATTGACTGGGAGGGCAGGTTGACCACACAGGACAGTTCGCCGGGTGTGTGGCCAGGGGTATGCAAAACCCGGATGGAACCGTCGCCCAGTATGTCGTGCTCGGGTTGCTCGATCGTGGTCCAGTCGTAGTCGGTCGTCGGCGCAAGATCGTCGGCGCGCATCAGATGTTGTTGCAGTGGACCGGGATTGGAGAACCAGTCGAATTCACCGGGCCCGACGAAGAATTTCGCGTCCGGAAACAGATACAGACCGCCGGCGTGATCGCAGTGTGTGTGAGAGAGCACGACGTGGGTGACATCGTCGGTGCGAAATCCCAGTGTGGCGAGCTGTCGATCGATCCGTTGCTCCGGGCTGGTGACGATGTTCAGTGTGTCTGCCAGATCGCCGAAGTAAGCGTGCGGGTCATCGTTGAGGAGTGGGGAAAAGCTGGTGTCGAAGAGAATCAAGCCCCGGTCGTGCTCGATCAAGAACGCAGGCAAGGGGAAAGTGATTGTGCCTTCGGCACCCACCACGAGGTCACCTGCATCGAGTTCCATGGTCGGCGCGGCGAGTGCCCGTAAGCGCAGCGCAGTAGGGGTGTTCATACCGTGTTCCCTTCGTCGTTGGTACGGCTGTTACCAGCAGCTTCGAACCAGGTCTGCACGACGTCGAGGACGCGCTCGTTGTGCAGTTCGAAGATCACGCCGTGCCCGTAACCGGACAGGTGATGATCCGGGAGAAAGATGTGGTCGACCTCGACGCCGGTGCGCCGTAGAAAACGGACGCTGGCGTCGTCCCAGTCGCGCCGCCCGGATGCGTCGGTACTGACAACGGCGACGGGGACCTGGGACAGGCCGGGCAACCTGGCCGGATTCGACGGATCGATCGGCGAGCTCACCGGAGGTTCGAAAGAGGGTGCAACGGAGGTCAATCCGAAGTCGAGACCCCCGCGTCGGCCGAGGTCGCGCCGAGGTGGGCCCAGCGGTTCGACGGCGACAAGTGCTTTCACGAGGTTTGGACGCCGGTCCGCGGCAAGCCATCCGGCAGGTGCGCCGGCCGAGTGGGTGATGATGATGGATGGTCCGGTTCGGTCGATGAGCGCGGTCAGCATGTCCGCGTCGAGGCGTTGCCCAGTGGCTGCGTCGCCGAATACGGGTTGTGTCGAGGCGAGCAGTGCATCGAACTCCATGCCACCGGCGGTGCGCGTCCACGGCCATTTCGTATGCAGTGCTGTGCGCGGGTCGGGTTCGGATGGGGCGAACAAATCGCCGATGACTTCTGCTGTCGCAGCAGGTATTCGGGTGCCGTGGACCTCTTCGTCGTATGGCGACCGGCCGTGTGCGGGCCGGTCGGGAAGGTGCACTTCGAAGCCCCGGTCGATGAGCAGCGGTGCCCATCCAGGGCGGCCGTCCGGGGTGACCGTCCAGTCGGTGGATTGGCCTCCACCTCCGTGTACGAGGATCACCGGAAGTTTGCCGGTGTCGGTCTCGGGGGCATCCCATTGGACGAACGAGTGGCATCGGGCCTCGGGGGGGCCGGTCGAGATCCAGTACTCTCCTCCACGAGTCGCCGAGAGCTGCTGCGAGGGAAGTGATGTCGTCGCGTTCGTCGGCGACTGTGCGGTGTTCATCGCGAGGCGGGTACGAGTCGGACCGGGATCCGATCGTGCCCGAAGGCTTGAAAGTTCAGAGCTCGGCGAGGTTCCCCGTCGAGCTCGATACGTTCGACGCGGTTGAGCAGGGCTGTCAGTAGACTCTTGGCCTCCAGGCGCGCGACGGCTTGCCCAGCGCAGGTATGGATCCCGAATCCGAACGAAAGATGGCCACCGGGGTTGTCGCGATCTATGCGGAATGTATCCGGGTCGGGCCACTTGCGTGGATCGCGTCCTGCGCCGAGCCACATCATGAGCAATTTCGTGCCTGAGGGAATCTCGATTCCGGCGAGCTGTGTGTCCTTGGTGGCGACACGCCCGCCGAAACGAGATGGCGGATACAGGCGAAGTGCTTCCTCGAACGCAGCCTCGACCAATTCGGGCCGAGAGCGCAGTAGCTGCCATTGATCGGGATTGTCGGCGAACGCCCGCAGTGCACCTGAGATACCGAAGATCGTCGTATCGAACCCGGCCCCCAGCACCGCCTTGAGCAGCTGCTCGGCCTCGGCTTCGCTGATCACACCTTCGTCGGCCGCCGTGTACAGCTGCCAGCCGATGCCGCCCTCGGCTTGCAGTTCTCGCTTCATGTTGGTTTCGACCCATTCGAGAGCCGGCGCGCCGTTGCGCATCTTCTCGAAGTGATGCTCGTTCTGGGGGCCGAAGGCATTGAACACCGCGTCACCGAAGTTCAACAGAAGCTCTCTACCTTCGGTAGGGAGTCCGAGGACGTCGGGAAATACTTTGAGGACGTATTGCGCGGCGACGTCATAGTAGGCGTCGAGACTCACCGGTCCCCGCGCGAGCAGCGCGTCGACGGTGTTCTCCGCGGTCTCGGTGAAATAGGCGGCCATCTTCGCCATGTTCTCCCTGGAGAAGATACGCAGCATCACCGCTTTGGTCTGAGTGTGATCGGGTGGATCCTGCATCAGAGGGGCGACGGGCCGAAACGGATTGGGCTGGTAGAAAGGCCTGTCGGTGGAGGAGAACGTTCTCCAGTCTCTGAGAGCTTTCTGGATGTCGACGTGGCGCGTGACTGCGTAGAAGCCGTACTTCTCGATGTCGACGACGGGGGCAACCTCACGCAGGATGCCGTCGTGGAAATGCAGGTCGCTCAGGACTTCGGTCGAGAACGGGTCGAAATCCGAACTGGGCGCGCGCGTGACGGTACTGGTCATCGGGTTTCCTTGTGTCGGGGAGGGAATCGCTCACTGCGGTGAACTGGATACAAAGTGGTCAGGTGCCGGCTCGGCGAGCAGCGGGGAGTACCCCGGTCTCCATCCACTGCAGCCTGCGTCTGACACCGGCCAATGCCATGTCCGGATGCGGGAGGATGTGAAATTGCCGGTTACGAACCGCGTCGATGACCATGTCGGCCACGGCGGCGGGTTCGAGTCCGTCCGCTGCGGCTTTGGCCTTGAGTTGCTCCATCAGGGCCACCCGGTGGGGTTCGAGAGCAGCGGTGACGCCCTGGGGCAGGTTTCGCTCGGATTCGGGCATCTTGGTTTTGACAGGCCCAGGCGCAAGAATCGACACACCCACGTGGCTACCGGCGGTGTCGAGTTCGATTGCCAGGCATTCTGTCAGACCGAGTATCGCGGATTTGGACACGCAGTAGGGGGTCATCGTGGCTGTACCGGTTGCGAACGCCGCGACCGAGGCGGTGTTGACGATATGTCCCTCGTCTTGAGCTTCGAGCAGGGGAAGAAATACGCGACAGCCGTTGAGCACGCCATAGAAATTGACGTCCATCACCCACTCCCACGCGCGTGCCGGTATCTCGAGGAAAGAACCGCCCGTTTCCACCCCCGCGTTGTTGCACACCAGATGTACTGCTCCGAAGGCGGATATCGTTTCCTCGGCCAGCGCAGTCACCGCGTCGAGATCGCGAACGTCGGTCCGGACGCCGATTACGTCCGCGCCGTTCGCTCGCAGGCCGGCCACCGACCTGTCGAGAGCAGCGGTTTCGACATCGGCCAGAACTACTTTCATTCCGTCTGCGACGAACCGTTCGGCCAGTGCGAAGCCGATACCACTAGCTGCGCCGGTCACCACCGCCACACGCCCTTCGAGACTGTTCATGCTGTCCCTCCTGCTGCGATTGTCGAAGAGAGCAGGGACGGCGTTTCGAGGGTCTTCGGGAACATCAGGCGGTCGACGAGGGCGTCGTGGTCGGTGGTCAACGATCGGAGACCGGCCATCGCCTCTTCCACTTTCTCTTGGTCGGAAGAATGGTAGACCAGCATTTTGTTACGGCTCGCTGCTGGAGAAACTTTGTCTACGAACACATTTCGTCTCTGCAATGCGTACTCGTCCAGAACGGACTCGCTGGCGTGCCCATTGATGACTGCTGCGAGTGCTTCGTAGAGAACGTATGTGTCGAACAGTCCTGATGTGAGTCCGAGTCCGCCGGTGGGATTGGTAGCGTGCGCGGCGTCGCCCGCCAGCAGAACGCGCCCGTCACGGAATGCGGAGGCGGCGCGTTGATGCATCCGGTACGGCGAGTAGTCGACGAGCTCGATTCCGTCGATACCGGGAAACACTGCATCGAAGTATTCGGGCATGCGTTCGGTCACGGTGTCCACCGGCAACGATTCGTCCTCACAGTAGGTGAATCGCCACAGGTTGGTCGTGTCGATCTTCGAGATGATTGCCCCGTAGCGGTCGTCGATCAACATCGTGGTCAACGGCCAACCGTTGGACTCGAGATCGACCCGAATGTTGGTGGCCACGAATCGTTCGGGCCAGGTGGTTCCGTCGAACGTCGCACCGATTTGCTCTCGAACCGTGCTTCGTGCACCGTCTGCGCCGATCAACCAGTGAGCGGTCAGGTCGAGCGACCAACCGTTGGACCTGGTGTGAACTCGAACCCCAGCGTCGTCCTGGACGAAACTGTCGACCTCGGTGTTCCACAGAACCTGCGCGTGGGGATAACGGGTGAGCTCCGCGAGCGCAATCTCGACGAGTTCGTTCTGTCCGAGGTGCAGGTTGTAGGGGTGCTTGACCGATCCCTCCAGTGCGTCGAGCCCGAAGGTGACCTGTTCCCCGGTCTTGTAGACCTGGTAGGTGTAGCTCTGTTTGACGAATCCTCTTTCGATGGCCTGTTCGAACAGGCCGAGACGTTCGAGCCCGTCCAAGACAGACCAGTGGTACACCATGGCGCGGGGAGACCGTACGACACCGGCGCCGCGTTCGAGCACTGTGACAGCGATCCCCGCGCGAGCCAGCCCCAGTGCGTTGAGAACGCCTACGGGCCCGGCACCGACAATCAGTACCGTCTGTTGATTCATTCGTCAGTCCGTCCTGTAGTGCGCCCTCGCGGCCTGTCCGAGGCCCCTGAGTCTTGCAAGTATTTCGTCCGACAATCGATGCTCGGTCTGCCGACGGTACCTTGTGATGGCAATCACCGGCAACACCCACCCTTGGAGCAAGTCACACACGGCGCAGTTCGGTACAGATTCGCCCTGGTAGAGGGCTTGAATTACGCCGAAATACCCTGATTCGGTTATTTCGTCCGCTTGTATTTATCGACTCAGAGGCCTGACGCGCTGCGGTTCACGGTCCAATTCCCGGCACAATGAGCCGCGGGTTGTACTTTTCGTATTACAATCTCAAGAACACGACGAAAGGTTCGCTATGACTTCCAGCCGCACCCGCAAAGAGACTTACGAAGACGGTATCGCCATGCGCAAGAGCGTTCTCGGTGCCGCACACGTCGAGAGGTCGCTCAGCAAGGTGACCGAATTTTCGAGGCCGATCCAGGAATTGGTGACCGAGTACTGCTGGGGAGCAGTGTGGACCCGTGAGGGCCTGGAGAAAAAGACTCGCAGCCTGCTCAACATCGCCATGCTGACCGCCCTGAACCGTTCGCATGAGTTGTCGGTGCACGTCAGAGGAGCGATCACCAACGGATGCACCGAGGAAGAGATCCAGGAGGTGCTCCTTCAGGCCGCCATCTACATCGGCGTTCCAGCTGCGCTCGAGTCGTTCCGCATCGCGGAGTCGACCCTCAACGAACTGCGGGCACATGCCTGATCGCGAGGTGGGCTCGGTCGACCAGGGCGGGAACTCGCAGGTGGTCGCGTTGATAGGTCTGGGAAACATGGGTACACCGATGGCTCGTAGACTTCTCGCCTCCGGACATCAGGTCGTCGGGTTCGATCTCTCCGACGACGCGCTGGCCCGATTCGTCGAATCCGGAGGTACCCCAGCACAGTCCGCTCCGGCCGCCGCAGCCGACGCCGACGTCGTCATCCTCATGCTCCCCAGCTCGAAGGTCGTCGAAGCAGTGGTCGAGGACGGATTGGCGGCAGCGCTCAAGCCTCGAGCAGTTCTGGTGGACATGAGTTCATCCGAACCGCTTCGCACGCGAGTCCTCGCGGAAAAGTTGCGGACCGAACGGGCCATCGACCTGGTGGACGCTCCGGTTTCGGGCGGAGTCAACGGGGCCATCGCAGGAAAACTCGTCATCATGGTGGGCGGGTCCCGTGCCGCCGTGAGCCGTGTCGAGTCGGTTCTCACCGCCATGGGCACACCGACCCATGTCGGTGAAGTCGGATCCGGCCATGCTCTCAAGGCTCTCAACAATCTGCTGTCGGCCACGCATCTGATGGTCACGAGCGAAGCGATGCTCGCCGGTAGACGCTTCGGACTCGATCCCGCGGTGATGTTGTCCGTCATCAACGGCTCCAGTGGTCGGAGCGGCTCGACAGAGAACAAGTGGCCGAACTTCATTCTTCCCGAAACCTTCGACTCGGGTTTCGCGCTGGGACTGATGCTCAAGGACATGCGAATCGCAACCGACCTCGCGGACAAACTCGGAACTCCGTCCGATCTCGGACGCGAGTCCGTTCAATTCTGGGCCAAGGCAGCCGAGGAGCTCCCCGCCGGTGCCGACCACACCGAGATAGCCCGGTGGCTCGAAACCCAGAGATCGGATCGAAATGTATGACAGCCAGACAAATTCTATACTCTGGTCATGACAAGTAGAACTGCCAACGTCTGGGCGACGAGCCCGGTGGGTCGCGTTGCAGCACCGGTACGTGAACAGGTCATTGTTGCTCTGCGCGAAGCAATTCTCGATTTGCGCCTCACTCCCGGACAACGATTGGTCGAGCGAGAACTCATCGAGCAATTGAACGTCTCTCGGACCACCGTCCGAGAAGCCATTCGAGAACTGGCCTCGGAGGGCCTTGTCACCGTCGTCCCACAGAAGGGGGCAATGGTCAGCGCACCGACGGTAGCCGAGGCAATCGATCTCTACGAGGTGCGAGCTTCGTTGGAGTCGTTGATCGTCACTCGATTCGTCGAGCGAGCCACACCCTCACAGATCATGCGCCTCGACGCTGCTGTCGAGCACTTCGCCGAAGTGGTCGGCGGCAGCACGGAGATTCGCGACATCCTCTCTGCCAAGGATCAGTTCTACGTCGTACTCATCGAGGGAGCAGCGAGCAATACCCTTCGACAGTTGATCGAAGGCATCCAAGCACGAGTGCGCGTCCTGCGCGCGACCTCCCTGGCAACATCCGGCCGATCGGCCCACGCTGTGGAGGAATTGCGGGCCATCGTGCTCGCAGTCAAAGCGCACGATGCCGACCGGGCGGCAGCCCTGTGTGCAGCGCACATTCGCACCGCAGCGAAAACCGCTCTGGCAAAGCTCGACTCGGAAATGCCCTAGTCGCGCACGGTCTGTCCTTCCGTGTGCGCTATCACCGCACCGGAAGGACGACCTGCAATGAACACCACTCTGGTCTTCGACCACGACACACTCGGACAACGAGTGTTGTTCGGAACGAACATGGCGGCGCAACACCTGGCCGTCGCCACCGCCCACGCACGCGCGCCGATGATCATCGCATCCCGACGCGACTCCGCACTGGTCGATTCGCTCCTGGGCAGTTCGTCTGCCGCCGCGCTGTTCGACGACGTGCGCCCGCATGTCCCGATCGTTCAAGTCGAACATGCCCGGACACTCGCGACGAAGATCGAAGCCGATCTCCTCGTGTGCATCGGGGGAGGTTCTACAACCGGCCTGGCCAAGGCCGTCGCGTTGACCTCCGATCTACCCATCGTTGCGGTTCCGACCACCTACGCCGGATCCGAAGCAACCAACGTATGGGGCATAACGACGTCCAAACGCAAACAGACCGGTGTCGACAATCGAGTTCTCCCGGCGACAGTCATCTACGACGCCGCCCTGACAGCGTCACTGCCGCCGCACCTTGCGATCTCGAGTGCATTCAACGCTCTCGCGCACTGCATCGACTCCATGTGGGCACCCCGCGCAGACCCAATCAACGGAGCGCTGGCGACAGAAGCGATCCGCGCTCTCGCCGAGGCCATCCCGATGCTCTCGTCCCAGCAAGGTGCAGCAGAGAATGGGCGGGAAACTGCTTTGTACGGTGCGTACCTGGCAGCCGTGGCGTTCGCCAGCGCAGGCTCGGGACTGCACCACAAGATCTGCCACGTCCTCGGCGGACGTGAACCGTCCTGGGACTGGTGGAGACTGTGATCTCACCAGGAGAATGCAGATATGGGTGCACCAAGGAAGTTCGATG
>NZ_JAWLRY010000039.1:0-11082 GCF_033142325.1 Rhodococcus sp. IEGM 1370
CTCCGGATCGATTTTCTTGGGCATGTGCTCATCCTTCCTGACTCAGAAGGAAGCGGCATCAAACCTGGGGTGATTCAGGCTGTGTCCGATCGAAGGGTGCTGCCCACGTCATCCCAGTCCGCGACGTTCAGGAAGGAGCTTTTGCCTTCCCGCTCCGCCTTCTCAGCTCGTTCGTAGAGTTCGGCCACACCTGCACGGGTCGAGGTGTCGAACGTTTCGACCTGATTCGGCACCGACCCGAACGAGGCGGCGACGTGAGGCCCACCCATGGCCTTGAACAACGGCCACATGATCGCCGCGTTGCTGTCGTCGAAGAGCATTCTGTTGGTCTTGTCAATGGTCATGGTCATCGTCGGTACCTTTCGTCTTCGGCGATTTCTTCAGGGGTGAGCTTGATCTGCTCAGCTTTACGGCGTTCTCGCGCAATCCATTCGGCCTTGCTCTTCGCCGTGACGAACTGGGCCACACCCATCCGTTGTCGCTTGCGTCCCCACGGGCGCACACCGGTCATGCCCGATCGAATGCGAGCGTTGCGTAGCTCGTCCTTGGAGACTTGCTGAGCGTCTGTCGCATCGTCGTCGCGTGAATGTTCACGGCGAGTCATCACAGGCCCCCTAACGCGCGCTGAGCGGCTCGCAGTTGTCGCCTGCTCCGATCGCATTCCTGGTCAGGCCGAGCGCGACGCTTGTGGGTGCAGTCAGCGCGCCTGTCGATGATCGGTATGTCTTCGTACGAGTCGACTTCGTCAGCCCAGTCGAAGACATCACCGTCAGTACTCAATTCCCATGTCGGGCAACCGAGGTCGTGCACGATCTCAGCATCGGTCTCTGCACCTTCACCACACTTCCGGCACACCATCATCAGCACGTCCCCTTGATCAGGTCTGCACCGAGGACGCGCTCACCGTCGATCCGGTAGTACTTCGACGGGTCGATTGGTTTGCCGGACTTGGTGTGCGTTCTGATTGCCCGTCGGAGGGGCGGCTCCCCACTCGATGTCGCAGCAGGTGTGTGAACACCATGATCAGTCTCGACACCGAGGAACCTGAGCAGCGGGTGGGTCGGCACCTTGTATCGCCCGCCC
The DNA here is from genome assembly GCF_033142325.1 of Rhodococcus sp. IEGM 1370. Lineage (NCBI taxonomy): Bacteria > Bacillati > Actinomycetota > Actinomycetes > Mycobacteriales > Nocardiaceae > Rhodococcus > Rhodococcus sp. IEGM 1370. The sequence goes on from NZ_JAWLRY010000039.1 coordinate 1,084, forward strand.
AGCTTGTGCACTGGCACCGGGAACTCCCCCGCCTTCACCATGTTGTACGAAGTCTGTCTCGTCATACCGAGGGCGCGCCCTGCCTCCGCGACCCCGATCACCGAGGGCAGCTTTCGCAACTCTTCGCAGGTCATTGCATCTGCCAATCGCATTTCATTCTCCCAGGCCGAACTTCATACATACGTCGTTCGCATGTCCGTCAAAACGTTATTCGCGTTCATGAATACGCGCAACTGGTGCATGACTATGGTAGTGTCGTATTCATGAAACAGGGCACGGTAGGTCGAAGCGTCGGCGAGAACCTGTATCGCCTACGAGTGAAAGCAGGTGAGAGCCAGAGCGACTGCGCAAAGCGCGTCAACGAGTGGGGAATGAACTGGGCCCAGAGTCACGTCTCGTCGTTCGAGAGTGGCAAGAGGTCGACGGTGACGGTCGAAGAACTCATGATCTTGTCGTGGGCATATGGCGTCCCGATGAGCGAATGGTTCGAGGGCACCGGCACTTTGGGTGTGGGCAACGTCGATGATGCGGACCGCGCTGAGGCCCGAAAGCTGCTGCAGGGCAACAACCCAACGCGCGCCCTAGTCGACTTCAGTGAAGCCGAAGACACCAGCGCTGACGACAGCATCGCACGAAGCATGGGCATCGAGTCGGAGGCAGTTCAGAAAGTCGCCGTCGAGCTGTGGGGCCACACCGCCACGACTGAACGGGATCGACGCCTCAGCGAACACGAGGGCAAGACACCAAAAGAGCTGCGCACGTTGCGCGGTGGCATGACCAAACGACTGCGTCGAGAGATTGAGCAGCAGTTCACAGCACGGAAGAAAGCAAAATGAGCATCACCGCCTACATCCTGGACGGCGATTTACAGATCGGCACAACTGAACCAGACGCGTCCCTTCACTGTGATTGCGGGCGTATATATCCCGAAAGGCCGTGGCCTGCGGATGGGATCAGCTGCGGCCCTGGTGGTCACGTTGTAATCGAACCGAGCGTTGCATGTGAGGGATGCAGTCCCCACGAACCCCGCGTCGTCTTCGTGGAAGCCCCCCACCACAACCACCACCTGCTACTTCTGGAATGGCTCAGCACCGCAGCAGGTCATCGAATCGTGTGGAAAGAGGGGGACTACTCGTCGTTGCCCACATCGTGGAAGTGCTTCATAGCTGACGTACCTGCTTCTTGGTCGACATCGCCGCCCCCTCGGTCGGCGGAGACGCGGTTCCCTATGACCCGGGTGCGATCGGAACGATTGTCTCACTACGCAATAGCTATGGTCCCTGACTCCACAGAGGACAGCACGTCGACGTTTCGCCCAGACCTCGCTGATTGGAACTACTTCGAGGATTGGTTGCAGCGCGAACGGGGACTCCTGCTCTCTGATGTGGCGCACCAGCAGTAATCTCCGCTCCCTATTCGGGCCCTGCACTTCGGTGTGGGGCCTGACTTGTATCTCCGTCCAGAAAGGCGAATCTCATGGCAGGCTCGATCTACAAGCGTTGCGGCTGTACAGAAGTCGACCCCCACACCGGCGAGCGGAAGCAGCGCGGCTCTACGTGCCCAGACCTCAAACGACCCGACGGCGCATGGAACCCCAAGCACGGCAAGTGGGGCTTTACCGTCGGATACTTCGGCCCGGGTGGTGTACGTAAACAGAAGGCTCGCAATGGCTTTGCGACGAAGGGAGCTGCACAGGCCGCCCTCGACGAGTTCCGTGCACGCGCATCCAAGGGGCAGGTCGTCAACGATCAGCTCACCGTCGCGGACTATCTGCGCGAGTGGATCAAGGCCAAGTCCGACATCAAGGCGAACACAGCTGCACACTACGAGCGCTACATCGAGAAGGTCTGGATACCTGCGATCGGGCACGTCCGTCTTAACGATCTTCGGGTCGGCCACGTCGCCGCAGTGTTCGACGACATCAACGACCGCAATGAACGAGTGGCCAGAGGCGCTGTACTCGGCCGTCGCACGACTGGCGCTGCGTCACAACAACGAATGCGCGCGGTGCTGCGTTCGGCCCTCTCGGACGCGATGAGGGAGGGTCTTGTCAGTGCGAACGTCGCGGCACTCGTGAAGATGCCGAGCGGCAAGCGACCCAAGGCGAAGGTGTGGACCGAAGAACGCGAGCAGGTCTGGCGCTCAGAGGTCGAGGCGTTGCTGATGAAGGGGCGCTCGCTCAAGCGTGCCCGCCTCCTCGCTGCGAAGCCCTCGCCCGTCATGGTTTGGACGCCTGCACAACTAGGCGCGTTTCTAGACGCCGCTTCAGAGCACCGTCTGTACGCGCTCTGGCATCTGCTTTCGCATCGTGGACCACGTCGAGGTGAGTCGATCGGTCTCGAATGGCCGGACATCGACCTGAACGCCGGAACCGCCACCATCGAACGTCAGCGCATCTCCGTTATCGGCAAGGTCATCGAGGACACCCCGAAGTCTGATGCCGGCGGTCGTGTCGTGGCATTGGACCGTGGGTGCATCGACGTTCTGCGAGCGCACCGCGTGCAGCAGCGCAAGGACCGGTTGGTGTGGGGTGAAGCATGGGTCGACTCGGGCAAGGTGTTCACACGCGAGGACGGCTCTGCTCTCGACCCCGAGTGGGTGTCGGACGAGTTCATTCGGCTGTGCATCGACGCCGACCTACCGCCCATTCGTCTGCACGACCTCCGACACGGCGCAGCGTCACTGATGCTCGCGGCCAATGTCGACATGAAGGTGGTCCAGGAAACGCTCGGCCATGCGAATCTCGCGACGACGGCGAATACGTACACGTCGGTCTACCCCGACGTTGCCCTGGCAGCCGCAGAGGCCGCGTCAGCGATCGTGCCGCGACGTGCACGTTCGTAGCTTCACTCGCTGGCCAGCAACCACAGTTCGAGCTTAAGGATTTCGAGCGCTGCGACGAATCGTGGGTCATCGGGGTCGTGGCCCGCTTCGATCCACACCGCCCGCTCGATCTCGTCCATGTTCAGTTGGACGCATTGCCCGGCGCGACGATTCCAAGGCCGACCCAGGTGGCTTGCAGCTACGATCCGATTCGTGGCTAACCGTGATCGTCAACCAGCACCGCGCCCCAATAAGGGTGCACCAAGCCTCCCCGGCATCGAGCTTAAGGGCCGAATCGGAATTGCAGCAGTGGGGGTCGTCATCATCGTGGCCTGTCTGTTCGCGCCGGTTCATCCTGCGGTGCAAGGGGCCGCGCTGGTTCTTGGCGGCGCATTGGTCATCGTTGGCCTGATTGCGAACCGTCTCGAAGGACAAATGAAGGTGGGTACGTTGCTTGAGATGAACATGGCCCGCATCGTGACCGAGCGGGAACATGAAATCGTCTCTGGTGACGTGGTTGACATCAAAAACGTGTGGCCCGACATCGACCCGGTAGTTCCTTCGGACTCCATCGAACCCGGCGAATCCGGCGGGCCCACCTTTTCCAAGGTTCTGCCTCGCAACACACGTCTTGAGCTGACCAAAAGCGCTCAGGGCGAGTTGCAGAACTTTTTTCCGGACGACGCTCGCGCCATCGTGGAGGGACTGCTTCATCTCCCCGCGGCACTTGAGACGAAAGACGGCGTGCGCCTCATCGAGCAACCCACCAGCGTCGACTACTACACGTACTCACCCGTAAAAGGGGTTCAAGTGTCGTTCAGGCAAGTGGCTGGAACGGCCAGCGACGGCAAGACCACCTATGTCGTTCTCAGCGTCATTCCGCAGAGCGACTAACAAATCGCCTGCACACGTCACGTACGGCGCGATCGATCAGTCGACGTGCGCGGGCTCTCAGCGACCGATCTCAGCGTGTTTCGATCGCTCTTACGATCGCTGCCATGCCAGCGCCCATGGGACATCACCGCAATTGCTCACACGACAGGTCGCAGATGGCGATGAGACGGTGTCGGGCCAAACGAGCGTCGAAGCCACCTCGCCCATCGAAAGAGAAGCGCTGCGAGGCGTGTGGGTGGACCAAATCGGTCGACAACTTCGAACGACCGAGCGATGTCTGCCTACGTTGCGCCGGATCGAACGTTGACACAACGTGATCACACAGCGCACCTGTTCGTCCAACCAAAACGGCCCCCGACACGATGGTGCATGTCAGGGGCCTGCTGGTGGAGCCGCCTAAGAGAATCGAACTCTTGACCTTTTCATTACGAGTGAAATGCTCTACCGACTGAGCTAAGGCGGCGTGCCTTTCGGCGTTGGTGAGTCTAACGGAGCATCACGTCGAAACGAAAATCGCCCTCCCTCGAGCCGCGAGGCGGGCTCGGCCCCTAGCGCAGCACGTCGCCCAGCGTCCCGACCAACGCGTAGATGGCGAACTTCGGTTTTGCATTGACTGCCAACGACTCTCGGCATTCGAGGATCGCCTCGATGCTCTTCAGCAACGCCTCGGGCGAGACGGCTTTTGCCATGCGCTCGACCTGCTCGGCCATGTCGGGATGGGTTGCCGTGGCGGTCGATCCGTACGAGCGAGCGAGCGCATCTCGATACAGGCCCACCAGATCCATCAGCGCGCGATCGAGTGAATCGCGACCGGTTCTGGTGGCACGCGACTTCTGCCGCTTCTCGAGGTCCTTGAGCACCCCGGCCGAGCCACGCAGTGCGCCCGCCGCACCCTTGCCGGTACCGCCTGCACCGAGAGCCGTCCGCAACTCCTCGGTCTCGGCCTCGTCGCGGGAGGCGCTCATTTCCTTGGCCTCGTCCTCGGCGGCCTTCACCAGCTCCTCGGCCGCGAGGTACGCCTGATTGGGCCGAGCCGCCGCCGACGCCAGCGCCAGTGCGCGCTTACGACGCGCTCGGGCGTCCTCATCGGTGGCGAGACGGCGCGCTCTGCCCACGTGGCCGCCGCTGATCGACGCGGCCCACTCCGCCGTCTCGGCGTCGAGCTTGTCGCGGGTCTGCAGCACCTGCGCGATCGCCGGCACCGTGGGCGTCACCAACGAGACGTGCCGGCACCGCGAGCGCAGAGTCACCGAGATGTCCTGCGGATCGACCGACGGCGCGCACAGTAGGAACACCGTCTTGGCCGGCGGCTCTTCGACGACCTTGAGCAGTACGTTTCCGGCACCCTCGGTGAGCCGATCGGCGTCCTCGACCACCACCACCTGCCACAGGCCGGTGCTGGGTCGACGCGAGGCGATGGAGACGATGTCTCGCATCTCCTTGGTGCTGATGCTCAATCCCTCGGGCACGACGCGTCGCACATCGCCGTGAGTGCCGGCCATGGTCGTCGAGCAGGCCTGGCAGTGCCCACACCCGGGAGTGCCCTCGGTGGTGCACTGCAATGCCGCAGCGAAGCACAGGGCAGCGATGGATCGGCCGGACCCGGGCGGGCCGGTGAACAGCCACGAATGCGTCATCGCCGACGAGTCGACGCCGGTGCGCGCAGCCACCGCAGCGGCCGTCAGATCGGCCTCGACATCTTCCTGACCGACCAATCGATCGAACACACCCGGCATGCACGCAACCCTAGTGGTTGGGGCCGACAACCCGAACCCGCGAACTCGAAGTTACGGCGGCTTTGAACCGTTTTCACATCCATAACTTCGAGCTCGGCGGTTACTCGGTGTCGGTCTTCTTCGCCGGTGCCTTCTTGGCCGGGGTCTTCTTCGCGGCAGTGGTCTTGGTCGCCGTCTTCTTGGCAGCAGCTTTCTTTGCCGGAGCCTTCTTCGCTGCAGCCTTCTTGGCCGGAGCCTTCTTGGCGGCAGCCTTCTTCGCCGGTGCCTTCTTCTTCACCGGACCACGAGCGCGCCTGTCCGCCAACAACTCCGAAGCACGGTCGTCGGTGATCGACTCGACCTCGTCGTCCTTGCGCAGGCTGGCGTTGGTCTCGCCGTCGGTGACGTACGGCCCGAAGCGACCGTCCTTGATCACCATCGGCTTCTCACTGATCGGGTCGACGCCCAGCTCGCGCAGCGGCGGCTTGGCTTCGCCCTGACGACCCCGACGCTTGGGCTCGGCGTAGATCTTCAGCGCCTCTTCCAAGGTGACGGTGAACATCTGATCCTCGTCGGCGAGCGAGCGAGAGTCGGTGCCCTTCTTCAGGTACGGGCCGTAGCGACCGTTCTGCGCGAGGATCTCTTCCTTGGACTCCGGATCGACTCCGACGACGCGAGGCAGCGAGAGCAGCTTGAGCGCATCCTCGAGCGTGATGGTCGCCAGGTCCATGGACTTGAGCAGAGAACCGGTGCGCGGCTTGGGGCCGGTTGCCTTCTTCGCAGCCGCCTTCTTGGCCGGAGCTTTCTTGGCCGCCGCCTTCTTGACCGCGGTCTTGACGCCACCGCCACCGTCACCGTCGTTGCCGGACGGCACCGGGACGATATCGGGCTCGGGGGGCGTGGGTTCGGGTTCCGGCTCGGGCAGGATCTCGGTGACGTATGGCCCGAAACGGCCTTCCTTCGCGACGATGTCGTGACCGGTCAGCGGATCGACACCGAGCTTGCGCCCCTCTTGCGGTGTGGCGAACAGCTTTTCGGCGAAGTCGATCGTCAACTCGTCCGGCGGAAGATCGTCGGGCAGGTTGGCGCGCTGGCTGATCGGATCGCCGTCCGGATCGTCATCGTTCTTGACCATGCGCTCGAGGTACGGACCGTAACGGCCCACGCGCACATGGATTTCGCGACCCTCGGAGTCGTCGAACAGACGGATGGAGTTGATGGTGCGGGCGTCGATCTCTTCGAGATTCTGGCCGACCATCTTCTTCAGTCCACCGGAGCGAGCCACCGAACCCTCGGCACCGGTGTCGCCGCCGAAGTAGAAGCTCTGCAGCCAATTGCCGCGTCGCTCACGGCCTCCCGCGATGGCGTCGAGGTCGTCCTCCATGCCTGCGGTGAAGTCGAAGTCCACCAGACGCCCGAAGTGCGCCTCCAGCAACGCAACCACGGAGAACGCCACCCACGACGGCACCAGTGCACTGCCGCGCTTGTAGACGTAACCGCGGTCGAGAATGGTCTTGATGATCGACGAATACGTCGACGGCCGACCGATGCCCAGTTCCTCGAGCGTCTTGATGAGCGACGCCTCGGTGAAACGCGCGGGCGGGTTGGTGGTGTGACTGTCGGGGTCGAGCTGGGTGGCGGTGACGGCCTGCCCCTGAACCAGTGCGGGCAAACGTGATTCGGCGTCGTCGGACTGTCCGCCGGCCTGATCGTCGACGCTCTCCACGTAGGCCTTGAGGAAGCCGGCGAACGTGATGGTGCGCCCCGAAGCCGAGAAGGTGCACTCCTCGCCGGTTCCGGCCGTTCCGGTGATGCGCAGTGTCAGCGTGGTGCCGCGCACGTCGGCCATCTGCGACGCGACCGTGCGCTGCCAGATCAGCTCGTAGAGGCGGAATTCGTCGGTCTGCAGGGCCGAGTGCAACTGACCGGGCGTCTGGAAGACGTCACCGGACGGGCGGATGGCCTCGTGGGCCTCCTGCGCGTTCTTGACCTTGCGCGTGTACTGACGCGGCGACGGATGGACGTACTCCGGTCCGTAGAGCTCGGTCGCCTGGGTACGTGCCGCCGAGATCGCCGACGCGGACAGCGTCGTCGAGTCGGTACGCATGTAGGTGATGTAGCCGTTCTCGTACAGCCGCTGCGCGACACGCATGGTGCGCTCGGAGCTGAAGCGCAACTTGCGGGCGGCTTCCTGCTGCAGCGTCGACGTCATGAACGGCGGGTACGGCTTGCGGGTGTACGGCTTGTCCTCGGCGGACGCGACCGTCAGGTCGACGCCTTCGAGAGCCTCGTCGAGGCGTCGGGCACGCGGTTCGTCGAGGACGGTCACCGAATCGGACTTGAGCTTGCCGTCGGCCCCGAAGTCACGACCGGCGGCGACGCGATTGCCGTCGACATTGACCAGGCGGGCTCCGAAGCTGCGCGGGGTGGCGTCGGCTCCGGCGTCGAGCGTGGCGGAGATGTCCCAGTACTCGGCACTGCGGAACGCCATCCGCTCGCGCTCGCGCTGGACGACGATCCGGGTGGCGACGGACTGCACTCGGCCTGCCGAGAGCTTCGGCATGACCTTCTTCCACAGCACCGGGCTGACCTCGTAGCCGTAGAGACGGTCGAGGATACGACGGGTCTCCTGGGCGTCGACGAGGTCTTGATCGAGGTCACGGGTATCGGCGGCGGCAGCGAGAATGGCCGGCTTGGTGATCTCGTGGAACACCATGCGTCGAACCGGGATCTTGGGGTTCAGGGTCTCGAGGAGATGCCAGGCGATGGCCTCACCCTCGCGGTCGGGGTCAGTGGCGAGATAGAGCTCGTCGGCGTCCTTGAGCAGGCTTTTCAGCTCTGCGACCTTGCCCTTCTTCTCGGGCGAGACGACGTACAAGGCCTCGAAGTCGTGGTCGACGTCCACACCGAGACGTGCCCATGGCTCACCCTTGTACTTGGCGGGAACGTCCGCGGCACCGCGGGGAAGGTCGCGAATATGGCCGACGGAGGCCTCGACGACGTAATTGCTCCCGAGGTACGGGGCGATCTTCTTTGCCTTGGTCGGAGACTCGACGATGACCAGACGACGTGGCTCGGCGGAGCTGTCCCCCGTGCCGTTGTTACGTGCTGCCACCTTGCTGCCGAACCTTCCCTAGTGCGTTTTCACAGGCAGATTTGCCTGTCCCACTACTAACAGACTGACATACGTCGGCCAAATACTCGCAGATCAGTCACAGATCGGCCTACTCGGCGTGGGGCCAATTGGTACGTGCGTCCACGTTCTGTGGAGCCTCGCCGACGTTCTCGGTGAGCCGCAGCAGCCGGCGTCGACCGGTGATTCGGAGGCCAGGATTGGACCCACGCGTGCCGATGAGTGTCGGCGCGATGCCCGCACGCATCAGCGACTGGGCGAGGACGGCGTGAGTTTCCGGCGCGTGCGGATCCAGACCGAGCACGTACCGCTCCCCCTCCGCCTCGGGACGACCCGACGCGAGCACCCAGGCGCGCAGTTCGCGAGAACCCGGTACCCAACCGGGCGGGACGGCCTTCACAGCGCCCTTGGTCCACAGAGACGCCAAAGCGGACAGTTCGGGCACCGACGCCGTACGCACCAGAGGCCTGTCCTCCTCCGATCGACCGAGCTCCGGCGTCAGACCGCATTGCTCGATGAGTTCGGCGATGGCGTCCGCGCGCCACTGGGCGTCGACCACGACGGAAATTCGGGCCGCACCCGCCGAGGTGACGACATGGCCGGTGGCAGCCAGCAGCCCACCGAGATCGGTCACCGCGGGCGGCAACGACTCGGCGGAGAAGAAGGACAGCTGGTTCACAGCATGGACATTAGGACATCGACGCCCGCGCTCACGGCTTTCGGCGCTCCCCGGTGGTTCGTGGAAACGAAACATCCCCCTTTTCGATCGGCCTTGTAGGACCGATGAAAAGGGGGATGACGGTTCTCGACTCCAAAGAGAAGAGAATCAGATTGCGCGAACGCCCGTGGCCTGAGGACCCTTGGTGCCCTGGCCGACCTCGAACTCGACGCGCTGGTTCTCCTCGAGGGTGCGGAAGCCGCTGCCCTGAATCTCGGAGTAATGAACGAAGACGTCAGCGGAGCCGTCTTCTGGTGCGATGAATCCAAAGCCCTTTTCGGCGTTGAACCACTTCACAGTTCCCTGTGCCATGCTTTTCCTTCTCTTTCTAACACCGGATTCGATGGAGCGCACTTTCGGTCCATCGGGCCGGTTCCGACCGCTGCACTTTCTACGAATACCCCTCAGGATTCCCCCTGACGGACGAGCTCTTCCAGTACCGCGCCCGCAACATTAGATCCTGCGAGCGTAGAACGAACACAGAAGCTGCGACCGCGTCAAGTGAACCATGAACTCCGCGTTCGCAACAGTCGAAAGTCGACCGTTTTCGAACATTTTGTCCGTGTTGTAGAAACGGACAACATCCGACAAGCGAATTACTGCTCCCACCAGGGCGCGGAGGAGCTGAGCAGGTTCCCGCTAGCCTCGATATTTCTCCACGGTGATGTGCCGGCCTGAGCCGGTCGAGATTGCGCTTCGAACCCCGTTGGCGCACG
>NZ_JAWLRY010000003.1:0-31506 GCF_033142325.1 Rhodococcus sp. IEGM 1370
GCATTTCAAACAACACCCGACAACAACCACCACAAGCGGATGATTGATACATCGAATGCTTTCACCAAAACAAAATAATTTCGGCACTGACATTCATCGACACACTGTTGAGTTCTCAAAGAACACGCACACACCATTCACCGTCGAGCTGAAGCTCGCGGATGTCCGGGGCAACCGTTCCAGCTTAGATCAGATGATCAAGCACAGTCAAACTGGCTTCACATCCGTGAAGAAGTCGAACCTTTCGGCTTTGACATCTTCATGGTGTCGGAAGCGAACTCCGCGTTGCTCAGGCCTTGCGGTCTGGGCTGGCGTCCGTGTCGCTCTGACCTGGACAAAGTTACGCCCCGGATAACAACGCGTCAAATCCCCAGGTCGTTCACGCGTGAATCGCGTGAACGGCCTGGTCGCAACCGGTCACTTACCCACCTGACGGGCGTCGTAACCAAATTACATGGATGTGACTCCGCCCACTGACTACAACGGAAAACTCAGTCCGCGATTCGGGCGCCTGCGAAGTTCCGCTTTCCGCGTCGGACCACCAACCAACGGCCGTGCAGGAGATCGTCCGCACCGGGCGTCCATTCTTCGTCGGAAATCTTGACGTTGTTGACCGATGCGCCGCCCTCCTTGACTGCGCGTCGGGCAGCGCCCTTGCTCTCGCTCAACCCCGTAGCGACGAGCAGATCGACGATGGTGTTCGGTGCACCGGCCTCGATGTCGGCCACAGACGCTTCCTGTAGCGCGGCAGCGAGCGTCTTCTCGTCGAGTTCGGTCAGTTCGGCCCGCCCGAAGAGCGCCTGGCTGGCCAGTTCGACCGAGCGAGTCGCTGCTTCGCCGTGGACGAGCGTAGTCATCTCGGCGGCCAGGCGCTTCTGCGCCTCACGCGCGTGCGGACGCTCGGTGGTCGCCGTCTCGAGTTCGGCCAACTCGTCCTTCGACAGGAAGGTGAACCAGCGCAGGTACTTCACCACGTCTGCGTCACCGGTGTTCACGAAGTACTGGTACCAGGCGTACGGGCTCGTCATCTCCGGGTCGAGCCACAGGCTGCCGCCTCCGGTGGATTTGCCGAATTTCTTGCCGTCGGCGGAGGTGACCAACGGAACCGTCATGGCGTGCACCGACTCGGCGTCCTGGCGCCGGTTCAGCTCCACCCCGGCGATGATGTTTCCCCACTGGTCGGAGCCGCCGATCTGAAGACTGCAGCCGTATTGCCTGCGGAGCTGCACGTAGTCGTTCGCCTGCAACAGCATGTAGCTGAACTCGGTGTACGACATTCCGTCGCTCTCGAGCCTGTTCTTCACCGTCTCGCGAGCAAGCATGACGTTGATCGAGAAGTGCTTACCGATGTCGCGAAGGAAATCGATCGCGGACAGCTCCCCCGTCCAGGACAGATTGTTCACCACCACTGCACCCGTCGGGCTCTCGTCCAGGTCGACGAACCGTTCGAGCTGACCACGGATACGCGAGGCCCACTCGGTGACGACCTCGGGGGAATTCATGGTGCGCTCCCCTACATCGCGAGGGTCACCGATGAGTCCCGTCGCACCACCGGCGAGGATGATCGGGCGATGGCCGGCCCGCTGGAAACGCTTGAGCGCCAGCAACGGCACGAGGTGCCCTGCGTGCAGCGAGGGACCTGTCGGATCGAAACCGGAGTACAGCGTGATCGGGCCCTCGGACGTAGCCTTCTTCAGCGCGTCCACATCGGTGGACTGTGCGATCAGTCCACGCCAGGTCATTTCGTCGATGATGTTCTCACTCACGACGTCGATCCTCCCGTATGGACGCATCCAGGCGTCGGTCAGGCCTCCGAGCCACCGGGAGCGGCGGCGCGGGGACTGCGTTTGTAGCTCGACACCGCCTGCGACCCGATCACCCAGAAGCGCCACGGACGATCGGCTTCCGAACTCACCCCTACCCGTGGGCCGGATGCAACCGCCTTCTCGTTCAACGGGCGCTCGAGTAGTTCGAGGGTGACGGCCGACGACGCGTCGAACACGTCCGATCCGTTGTCCGCCAGCGAGACGCCAAGGGCTCGACCGAGATTTCCGGGCCCGCGGGCCCAACCGGCCTCGACCCGTGCGGACCGTGGACCGCGGCCGGCGCGCCTGGTCTCGACGATATGGTGACCGGCCACCACTTCACCCGCTCGAAGCAACACCGCAGCGGCGGTACCGTCCGGGCCGCAGCTCACGTTCACACAAAGATGCATTCCGTAGCTCAGGTAGACGTACAGACGCCCCGCAGGACCGAACATCACCTGGTTACGAGGGGTTGGGCCCCGGAAGGAATGCGCGGCCGGATCCGGCCATGGACCATCGAGTGGACCACCGTAGGCCTCGACTTCCACGATGCGCACCGACACGTCGCCCACGGTGACGGTTCCGCCGAGGATGCGTCGGGCTGCGGCGTCGGGTTCCCCGATCTCCAAGTCAGCGACATTCATCGATCCCATGATGCTTCGCCCTTGACCACCGTGCGCCGACGGGGCTATGACTTCGACATCCGACAAGTCTGGAGGCCGCTATGGCGTTCACCGGTGAACACGCCGTCGAGATCACAGGGCTGACGGTTCGCCGCGGCAAGCGAACGGTGCTGAACAATCTGTCCCTGACAATCCCCCGTGGTGTCATCACCGGACTTCTCGGTCCATCGGGCTGCGGTAAGACGACTTTGATGCGATCGATCGTCGGCACTCAGATCGTCAGCAGCGGAACCGTGACAGTACTCGGATCGCCGGCCGGCTCGGCACCGTTGCGCCGCACAGTCGGGTACGTGACCCAGGCACCGAGCGTCTACCGAGATCTCACCGTTCGCGAGAACGTGCAGTACTTCGGGTCGCTGTACGGTCGCCGGCGCGCGGACGTCGCGTCCGCCATCGAGACCGTCGGACTGGCCGACCACGCGTCGTCACGGGCGGGCGAGCTCTCCGGCGGCCAACTGGGGCGGGTCTCCCTGGCCAGCGCGCTGGTTGCCGAACCCGAGCTGATCGTCCTCGACGAACCGACGGTCGGCTTGGATCCCGTGCTGCGCTCGGAGCTGTGGTCGCGTTTCGCCGATATCGCGGCAAGCGGCACAACGGTGCTGGTCTCGAGCCACGTGATGGAAGAGGCGGAGCACTGCAGCCGTCTCGTTCTGATGCGCGACGGCACCGTTCTCGCCCACTCGAGCCCGGACGCGCTACTCGCGCGCACGAACGAAACGACCCTCGATCGCGCATTCCTGTCCCTCATCAGATCTACCGAGGAGACATCGTGAACGCGCGGATCTACGCAGCCGGCACGGGCCGCATACTGCGACAGCTACGAGCAGACCATCGATCGGTGGCGATGGTGCTGCTCGTTCCGTCCCTGCTGATGGTGTTGCTGTATTACCTGTACCGAGACGTGCCGACCCCGCCTGATCAGCAGCCGTTGTTCGATCGGATCGCGATCACGATGCTCGGCATCCTGCCGTTCGTCGTCATGTTCCTGATCACGTCGATCTCGATGCAGCGTGAACGATCCTCGGGAACGCTCGAACGCCTGCTGACGACTCCGATGTCCAAACTGGATCTGCTCGCGAGCTACGGGTCCGCGTTCTCGCTGGCCGCCGTCGGACAGGCGGTACTCGCATGCACCGTCGCGTTCGGATTTCTCGGGCTCGACATCGAGGGCTCGGTAGGTTGGGTACTGTTGATCGCAATCCTGGGAGCGATGCTCGGGGTCGCCATCGGACTGCTGTGCAGCGCATTCGCTCGCACCGAGTTCCAAGCCGTCCAGTTCATGCCGGTGGTCGTGATTCCACAGCTGTTTCTCTGCGGACTCCTGGTGCCGCGCGACCAGATGCCGAACTGGCTGAGCACGATCAGCGATGTCCTGCCGCTGAGCTACCTGGTCGACGCGCTCCAGGAGATATCCAGGTACCCCGGAGTCACCGGGCGCATGTGGACCGACATCGCCGTGGTCACGGCGTTCACCGTCGCCGCGCTGAGCGGAGCCGCCGCGACATTGCGTCGACGAACCCAGTAGTCGACGACCCCTGTAGTCGACGAACCCGGCGCGCGGCCGAGAGTTCTAGGACGTGGCGCGAGCCAGGATCGACTCGTGCTCGGCGTCGTCGACATCGCGGGCGTCGTCGGCCAGCAACACCGGGATGCCGTTCTCGATCGGATATGCACGCCGCAGTCGCGGGTTGTAGAGCAGTTCCCCTTCGATCAACAGCAGCGGGCCCTTGTCCACCGGGCACGCGAGTATGGAAAGCAGTGTCGAATCGATTGCCACAGGTGTCCTTTGCTCTGCTCCGGTCGAACCGGAGTGGTGTACTCGCTTACGCTACCGAACCCGTATTCTTCCGTGCCGACTCGTTCCTACGACGATTTTTCGGCCGCGGCCTCACGCCCGACGAACCGTTCGGCCACAACAGCTTTCGTCAATCGACGGTAGCTGTTCGACTCGGAGTCGTAGAACCACGAACGTGCACTCGGCGTCGGAATGCCGACCTTCTTCAACGCCGTCGCGGTCGGTCGGTACGCGCGTCCTACCGGAATTTCGGGCACCACGTGCACGATCGCCGGCCGCTCGGCCGGGAGCAGCACTCCGAGAGTGTCCGTCAATGCACGAGCGGTGATCACCGCCTCCGGTTGCAGCGAGATGGCGCAGACGGCCACCTCGGTGGCCGAAGCCTCGACGCGCACCGATCGTGGCCGATCGGATGTCACCCGCACTCCGTAGACCACGGCCGAATCGACCTGATCCAGGTCACCTACCGCATCGACGATCGGCTGGGTGTACACCGGACCGCACGCCGAGCGCACCACGGTGTCCTTGCGGTCGACGAGCCAGTAATCGCCGTCGGAATCGCGACGGAAGAGGTTCTCGGTGGGGATCCAGGCATCCGTGGGCTCGAAGACTCCACGCATGACATGGCTGGTCGCTTCGCCGTCCCCGCTCGGTCGGCCGAGGAGTAGCCCGATCTCGTCGTCACGGCACTGCCGGACGAAACCGTCGTCGTCCTCTTCGAGACGGCCGGTGATCGGGTCGTAGGCCGCCAACGCAACCCGTGCACTGCCCGGCAGCGGACGTCCCTTGGAGCCGATCTTCGAGCCGGCCACATTGGCCAGGATCACGTCGTTCTCGGTGGATGCGTAGAACTCGAGCACCCGAGCCGGGCTGAACCGCGCCAGCGTGCGACGCCACAGCCCCACCGGCATACCGGAGCCGATGAACAGGCGCACCGGGTGGCCGGAGTCGACCGGGAACCGGCCGTCGTCGAGGATCTGCCGCATCATCGTCCAGGTGTAGCTCACGACGGTGACGCCGTAGCGGTACACCTCTTCGCTGAACCGCTCGGGCTCGAGACCACGGGAGAGCGCGATGCGTGACCCGCCCGCAAGCGCACCACCGATAGTGACGAGAATCCCGGCCGAATGATGTAGCGGGGCAAGGCAATAGACAGTATCTCCGGGTCCGAGCGCGGCCGTCGTCGCGGTTCCGAACGCAGACAACGCCCAGCGATGATTGGTGATGTATCTCGGTTCGAGACCGCGATCTGTGGTCGTGAACAGGATCATCGCCAGTTCGCGGGCACGACCCGGATCCGGCTCGTACCACTGAGGCAGACGCACCGCGTCGGGATCGATGGCCTCGAGATCGACCACCTCGTAGCCTGACGGGATATCGAGGCGCCGAGTCTCACCGCCGCCGAGCACCAGGACGTTCGGTGCCACCGGGACCGCCGCCGCAGCGTTTTCCGGATCGGCGATCACCGTGTCGACGTCGACGGTTCGCAGGGCTGCGGTCAGGTCGCTGCCCGGCTGCAGCAGAACAGGTACGGCCCCGATCCGCGAGAGCGCCGCCATCGCGGCCAACGCGCTCGGACGAGTCTCCATCAACACACCGATGCGCGACGCAGGTCGCACGCCGACACTGATCAATCCGCGCACCACATTGTCGATGCGGACATTGACCGCATCGTAGGTGTGCACTCGGTCGTCGAACAGGAAGCACTCGCCGTTCGGAGACTTACGCCCCTGCTCGGCGATCAAGCGCCCCAACGACACTCGACTGTGCGGCTGCATCTGCCCGAGGCGGGCGAGCCTCGGCAACGTACGCACGGCCTCGGACGAGATTTCGCGGGTTCCGCGCACCGCGCCGGTCGCCGCCGATGCCAGCCCGCGGCCGACACCGACGCCCACCTCGGCGATGGAGGCAGCGGTGTGGATCAGTCGATTGGTGATCGACACACCGCTCTCGGAATCGCCGTGGTCCTCGCGCTCCATCACACGGACCGCCTCCGGCTTCGGTCCGAGATCCTCGCGCCACCGAATCCAGTTTCCCGTCGTCGGCCAGGTCTGTGCAGCCGCGGTACTTCCGACAACCAGTCCGAAATGGCCTGCACGCAAGGTGGTTTCGAATACCTGGGCACGCGGG
Source organism: Rhodococcus sp. IEGM 1370 (assembly GCF_033142325.1). Taxonomy (NCBI): domain Bacteria; kingdom Bacillati; phylum Actinomycetota; class Actinomycetes; order Mycobacteriales; family Nocardiaceae; genus Rhodococcus; species Rhodococcus sp. IEGM 1370. Next base: position 6,414 of record NZ_JAWLRY010000003.1, read on the forward strand.
GCAGCGCGCTGGATGCCGCGCACGGCCAACGGTTGACCGATGTCGTCGACTTCGCCGACGAAGGCGAGCACGGGCACCGTGAGTTCGGCCAGAGTCAGCAATCTGTCCTTGATGACGAAACCGCCGGTCATCATGCGGTTGTGGACGACGAACTGTTTCAGCAACTCCGCAACGGCCGGGCCGGACCATGCCACCCACCCGTCCATCGCCAGAAAGCGACGCTGCGGCTCGCGTGGGAGCAGCGCCTCACGATCGTGCAATTGCCGCAGGAAATCCAAGCGCGACCGCACGGTCTTCGCCGGATCGAGCAACTGGAATCCCGTCCGCGCCATCCACCCCGACACAGCGAGCCGAGTGAACACGTGATCGGCGAGGAACTCCGCTCCCCGCGTCGCCACGCCTGCCGGAATCCCGAGCGGCAGACCGGCAAGCGTGTCGACCGGAGCTCCGAACGTGATGAGGCTGGCCAGATTTCGGCCACCTCGGTAGGCGGCTGCCTGGTAGCAGAACATGCCGCCCTGAGAGTAGCCACCCAGGTGGACGTCGCGACCGGTGTGCTCGTGCACCTTGTCGACGACCTCGCTGATCGCCACGACGTGATCGGCGAGCGTACGGCCCCATCCACCCTCTTCGGTATCGGGTGACCCGAAATCGACAACCCACGGATCCAGACCCATGCCGTGCAGAATTCCGGCCGCACCTTGGTCGGTGGTGACGTCGTAGACGTCCGCGGAGACCATCATCGGCGGAATGAGCACCACCGGAGGACTGTCCGCGGGCACATCGTCGGGGAAATACCGCCGAAGCCGATACATCGGCTCGCGATCCATCACCCGAAACGGCGACGGATCCACCTCGGTTTCGAGCCCACCCAGACGAATGACCTCGAGACCGTTCTGGGCTGTGGCGATGGCACGCCGCAGTGGTCCACGTACGGCATCTGCATTCAGTCCCACCAATACACTCCTGCGTTCGGCCCGACGGAACGACCGGCATCGGTCTTCGCGTGACGAAAGCTTCTCACATCACACTCGAGGAAACCGGCGTGGATATCGATTGCCCTCTCAGTGCCGCAACACCGGTTCCTCGGCCCATGCACGCAGGGTCGCGGCAGTCGCCCGCACGCCCCCGAGCTGATGAGCAACCTGCACGGCCGCCGTCCCACCGCGGGCATCGCGCGACGAGATCGAGCCCTCCACCGTGAGCACCTCACGAACGTCGGGAGTGAGTGCCGGATCGATCGCGGCGAGTTCCTCGTCGGTCAGATCCACCAGCCCGACGCCTCGCGCCTCGGCCGCCCGAACGCAGGCACCCGCGGCCTCGTGGGCAACCCGGAACGCGATCCCCTGCCGCACCATCCACTCGGCGATGTCGGTGGCAAGAGTGAACCCGGCCGGTGCCAGCTCGGCCATGCGTTCGGTGTGGAATTCGAGTGTCGCCGTCAACCCGGTGAGCGCCGGGAGCAACAACTCGAGCTGCGCGACCGAATCGAACACCGGCTCCTTGTCTTCCTGGAGATCACGGTTGTAGGCCAACGGTTGCGCCTTCAGCGTGGCCAGCAGGCCGGTCAGATTACCGATCAAGCGGCCGGTCTTTCCGCGAGTCAACTCCGCGACGTCCGGATTCTTCTTCTGCGGCATGATCGAGCTGCCGGTCGACCACGCATCGGCCAGCGTCACGTAGCCGTACTCGGGAGTGCTCCACGAGATGACCTCCTCGGCGAATCGCGACAGATCCACCGCCGTCATCGCCAACACGAAGGCCGCCTCGGCGGCGAAGTCACGTGAGGACGTGGCGTCGATCGAGTTCTCGGCGGACGAGTCGAACCCGAGCTCGGCTGCGATCTTCTCCGGACTCAGCCCCAACGACGAACCGGCGAGAGCACCGGAACCGTACGGCGACACCGCTGCTCGCGTGTCGAAATCCGCGAAGCGCTGCACATCGCGCAACAACGGATGGGTGTGCGCGAGCAGATGATGCGCCAGCAGCACCGGCTGCGCGGCCTGCGAATGGGTCTTGCCCGGCATGACGGCCGTGGGATGCGCCGCAGCCTGGGTGGCCAACGCGTCGACCACATCGAGTACGCCGACCGACACCCGGCGGACGGCGTCGCGCAGCCACATGCGGAACAGCGTGGCCACCTGATCGTTACGCGACCGGCCCGCACGCAGCCGGCCACCGACCTCGGGTCCGACCCGGTCGATCAAACCGCGCTCGAGGGCACCGTGCACGTCCTCGTCCGATTCGGCTGCCACGAACTCACCGGAGGCGACGTCATCGGCGAGTCGTTGCAAGCCGTCGAGCATGGTCTCGAGGTCCTGCGGGGTGAGCAGTCCGGCACCGTTCAGCACTCGGGCGTGCGCCATGGATGCGCGGATGTCGTACGGCGCGAGGACCCAGTCGAAGTGCGTCGACTTGCTCAACGCTGCCATGGCGGCGGCCGGCCCCGATGCGAATCTGCCGCCCCAGAGCGAACCTTCGTTGGTTCCGTGTGCGGTCTCCGAATTCGTCACAGGCCCAGGTCCCTCTTCGCGGCGATCTTCGACGACAGTCCGTGCAGCTGAACGAATCCCTTGGCCGCGGACTGGTCGAACGTGTCGCCCTCGTCGTAGGTGGCAAGGTTGAAGTCGTACAGCGACTCGCCACTGCGCCGTCCGTTGACGATGATCCCGCCCGCGTGCAGAACCAGGCGAATATCGCCGGAGACGTGCTCCTGCGTGTGCTCCACGAACGTGTCGAGAGCACCCTTGAGCGGGGAGTACCACAGGCCGTCATACACCAGCTCGGCCCACTTCTGGTCGGTGTGGCGCTTGTAGCGACCGAGTTCGCGTTCGAGGGTCACGTGCTCGAGCTCCTCGTGGGCGCGGATGAGCACCATGGCACCGGGTGCCTCGTAGATCTCGCGACTCTTGATGCCGACGAGCCGATCCTCGACCACGTCCAACCGGCCGACACCCTGCGCTCCGGCACGAGTGTTGAGCTCCTGGATCGCTTCGAGTACCGAGACCGGGCGACCGTCGATCGCGACCGGGCGACCCTTGTCGAACGAGACGATCAGTTCGTCCGGAGCCTGGAAGTTGACCGTCGGATCCTCGGTGTAGTCGTAGACGTCCTTGGTCGGCGCGTTCCACAGGTCCTCGAGGAAGCCGGTCTCCACCGCGCGTCCCCAGACGTTCTGGTCGATCGAGAACGGCGACTTGGTGGTCACGTTGATCGGGATGTCGTTCTCCTCGGCGAACTTGATCGCCTTCTCGCGCGTCCACGCGTAGTCGCGAACCGGTGCCAACACCTCGAGCTCGGGGGCGAGGGTGTTGAAGCCGACCTCGAAGCGAACCTGGTCGTTGCCCTTGCCCGTGCACCCGTGTGCGACAACGGTTCCGCCGTGCGCCCGCGCGTTCTCCACGAGGTGCTTGACGATGAGCGGACGACTGATCGCCGACACGAGGGGATACCGATCCATGTACAGCGCGTTGGACTGCACCGTCGGCAAGCAGTACTCGTCGGCGAACTCGTTCCTGGCATCGACGACGACGGATTCGACTGCGCCGCAATCGAGTGCGCGTTGACGCACGACGTCCATGTCCTCGCCGCCCTGCCCCAGATCGATGGCGACGGCAACGACCTCCTTGCCGGTCTCCCTGCCGATCCAGCTGATGGCGACGGAGGTGTCGAGTCCGCCGGAGTAGGCGAGGATGACGCGTTCGGCCATGGTGTTCAAGCTCCTTCGTTGTTCTTGATGCGCATGATGGGTAACCGGATCTCAGTTACCGCGTCGAGCAAGCTTTTCGATCTTGTCCGCGACCTCGCCACCGGTATGTGGCTCGCGGGCGATCAACAGAATCGTGTCGTCACCGGCGATGGTCCCGACGATCTCCGGCATCGCAGCACGATCCAGAGCGCTGGCCAGGTAGTGCGCCGCGCCCGGTGGCGTGCGGAGGACGGCCTGGTTCCCGCTGTGGTCGGTGGACACCAACAACTCCCCCAGCAACTTCAGGAGGCGGTCGGTGCCGCCGGACACTCCCCGGACCGGGCTGCCGTCCTCGGGCACGACGTACACCCCCACTCCACCGTCCGGCGCGCGCAGTTTCACGGCACCCAGTTCCTCGAGGTCCCGCGAGAGAGTGGCCTGAGTGGTGTCGATCCCCTCGGCTGCGAGCAACGACGCCAGCTGCGGTTGACTGCGCACCTGATGGGTGGCCAGCAACGCGATGATCCGTGCCTGCCTGCCCGCGCGGGTCGACGCGGTCAACGGCACCGCAGTGACGTCCTCGCTCATGGTCGTCGGGCCTGTTCGAGGAGCCACACCAGCAGTGCCTTCTGCGCGTGCAGGCGGTTCTCGGCCTCGTCCCAGACAACACTCTGGGGACCGTCGAGCACCTCGTCGGTGATCTCCTCGCCGCGATGTGCAGGTAGGCAGTGCAGCACGACGGCGTCCGACTGGGCCTTCGAGAGCAGGTCCGAATCGATTCGATACGGCCGGAACGGGGCGACGCGATCGAGACCGTCGTTCTCCTGGCCCATCGACGTCCAGGTGTCGGTGACGAGCGCGTCGGCACCGGCGGCGGCCTCGACCGGGTCCTCGGTGATGGTGATGGTGGCCCCGGTTTCCTCGGCACGCGCATGCGCCGCGTCGAGAACGTAACCGAGCGGGGCAAATTCCTTGGGCGCAGCGATCCGCACGTTCAGCCCGGCCGTCACTCCGCCGATGAGCAGCGAGTGCGCCATGTTGTTGGCACCGTCACCGAAGTAGGCCAAGGTGCGCCCCTGCAGATTTCCCTTGTGCTCGATCAGGGTCTGCAGATCCGCCAGAACCTGGCACGGGTGGAACTCGTTGGAGAGGGCGTTGACGATCGGAATCGTTGCGCCGGTCGCCATCTGCTCGAGCCGCTTCTGCCCGAACGTGCGCCACACGACCGCCTCGACATAGCGCGAGAGAACCCGCCCCGTGTCCTGCAGCGTCTCCTCGCGACCCAACTGGGTGTCGCGGCCCGTCACCACCACGGCATGACCACCCAACTGCGCGATGCCCATCTCGAACGAGAAGCGGGTCCGTGTCGAGTTCTTCTCGAAAATGACGCCGACTCCCTTGGGGCCCTCGAGCGGACGCTTCGAGAACGGAGCACGCTTGAGTTCGGCTGCCAGAGCGAGGATTTCACCCTGCTGCGCGGGCGTGATGTCGTCGTCCCGGAGGAAATGCTGAACGGTCATGGCTGATGAGCCTCCTGTGCTGCGTCGAGAATTGCCGGTAACGCCGTCACGAACGACGCGGCTTGCTCTTCGGTGATGATCAACGGTGGTGCGAGCCGAAGCACGTCGGGCTGGGCCGCGTTGAGGAGGAAGCCTGCCTCGCGCGCGGCGGCTTCGGCCGCCGGTGCGACGGCGTCGGTGAGGACCACACCGAGGAGAAGGCCCGAACCCCGAACATGGCTCACCAGAGGGTGATCCAGATTCTCGATGGAGTGCGCGATGGTCTTGCCGATGCTGTCGGCGTGCGAGAGCAGGTCCTCGTCGGCGATGGTGCGCAGCACGGCCAGAGCCGCCGCCGCGCATACGGGGTTACCACCGAACGTGGTGCCGTGCTTGCCCGGATGCAGCAACTCCCCCGCCGCTCCGATGCCGATGCAGGCCCCGATGGGAAGGCCGCCGCCCAGACCCTTGGCGAGCGTGATGACGTCGGGCACGATGCCGACCGACTGGTGAGCGTAGAACCAGCCCGTTCGGCCGATACCGGTCTGCACCTCGTCCAGGACCAGCAGTGCGCCGTGCTTCGCGGTGATCTCACGGGCGGCGAGTAGATATCCCTCCGGCGGAACCACCACGCCTCCCTCACCCATGATGGGTTCGAGAAACACTGCGGCAGTGTCCGAATCGACGGCAGCTTCCAGCGCGGCCACATCGCCGTACGGAACGTGGTGCACGCCGGCAGGCATCGGCTCGAACGGGATCCGCTTGTCCGGCTGACCGGTCAGAGCGAGAGCACCCATCGTCCGTCCGTGAAACGACTTCTCCGCCGCCACGATGTTGGGACGGCCGGTCAGGCGAGCGATCTTGAACGCCGCCTCGTTGGCCTCGGTTCCCGAGTTGCACAGGAACACCCGACCGGTGGCCCCGGCACCGAGCTGCGCGAGCAATTGCTCGGCCAACGCGATACCGGGTTCTGTCGCATACAGATTCGAAGTGTGCCCGAGGGTGGACAGCTGAGTGGTGACCGCCTCGATCACCGCCGGGTGGGCATGTCCGAGGATGTTCACGGCGATACCCGCGAGCAGGTCCAGATACTGCTTTCCGTCGGCGTCGGTCACCACCGCGCCCTCGCCGCGGACGAGCGCCACGCGCGGAACACCGTAGTTGTCCATCAACGAATTCGACCACCGCTGTTGCAGATCGAGGGTGGACTCGGTGCCGGTCATGGCGTGACTCCTGACGTAGAAGAGTGATCGGGGGTGACCATGGTGCCGATTCCCTCACCGGTGAACAGCTCCACCAGCACGGAATGTTCGACGCGACCGTCGATGACATGAGCCGACGGAACGCCGGCTCGAACCGCCCGCAGGCACGCTTCCATCTTCGGCACCATCCCGGCGTCGAGTGAGGGCAGCAACGCCTCGAGCGTGGACGCGTCGATCTCGGAGGTCAACGAGCTGCGATCGGGCCAATCCGTGTACAGGCCTTCGACATCGGTGAGCACCACCATCTTCTCGGCACCGAGGGCACTGGCGAGCGCCGCTGCCGCAGTGTCGGCGTTGATGTTGTGGACGACGCCGTCGCGGTCGGGCGCGATGGTGGACACCACCGGAATGCGTCCTGCGGCAATGAGATCGAAGACCGCGGCAGGATCAACCGACGTGACGTCGCCGACGAGACCGATGTCGGTCTCGGTGCCGTCGACCAGCACGGTGCGACGCGTCGCGGTGAACAGGTGCGCATCCTCACCGGAAATTCCGACGGCATACGGACCGTGACCGTTGATCAGGCCGACGAGCTCGCGCCCGACCTGACCGAACAGCACCATCCGCGCGACGTCCATGACCTCGGGGGTGGTGACGCGGAATCCGCCGCGAAATTCACCGGCCAGGCCGAGTCTGGTCAGCATGGCCGAGATCTGCGGCCCACCGCCGTGAACGACGACCGGATGGATTCCGACGGTGCGCAGAAACACCATGTCGGCCGCGAACGCCCGCTTCAGATTCTCGTCGATCATGGCATTTCCGCCGTACTTCACGACGACGACCTTGCCCGAGAATCGCTGCAGCCAGGGCAGAGCCTCGGCGAGCGTGAAGGCCTTCTGCGCGGCCGTCAACTGCAGTGCGGCCGAGGTCATGACGAGTACGCCGAATTCTCTTCGACGTACGCGTGCGAGAGATCGGTGGTTCGGATGGTGGCAGACCCTGCGCCGAGACCGAGATCTATGGTCACCGAGATGTCGACACCGGACAGATCGACCTCCCGAGCTCCCGGCGCTCCCACGCCGTCGATGCACACCGGATTTCCGTTGAAGGACACGGCAATTCGATCCGGATCGAGCTCGATCGGGGCGATACCGATTGCCGCGAGCACACGGCCCCAGTTGGGATCGGACCCGAAGAGGGCCGTCTTGGTCAGGGAGTCCCTGGCGACCGCGCGAGCGCCGATCAGGGCGTCGTCCTCGCTCATCGCGCCCGACACGGTGATCCGCACCCGCTTGGTCACGCCCTCCGCGTCGGCCATCATCTGGTCGGCCAAGTCGTCGCACACCGCCAGGACCGCGGCGTCGAGTTCTTCCTGCGACGGTGCCACTCCGCTGGCCCCGGACGAGAGCAGCAGCACGGTGTCGTTGGTCGAGGACGCGCCGTCGACGTCGAGCCGGTCGTACGACATCCGGGTCGCCGCGCGCAGTGCCTTGTCCAGCTGGTCCGCGGTGGCGACAGCATCGGTGGTGATGACGCTGAGCATCGTGGCCAACGACGGTGCCAGCATGCCTGCACCCTTGGCCATGCCGCCGACGTTCCATTTGTCGGCATGATGAACGGCTGCCTGCTTGGGCACGGTGTCGGTGGTCATGATCGCGTACGCCGCATCGGTACCACCCGAAATTCCGCCCGCGAGCTCGTGCACCACCTCGGTCACACCGGGCAGCAGCTTGTCCATCGGGAGCCGGTCACCGATGAGACCCGTCGAGCAGACGGCGACCTCGATCGCTCCGGTCTCGGAACCCCAATTGCTCAGTGCGGACGCCACCTCCTCGGCTGTACGGTGCGAGTCCTGAAAGCCCGGCGCACCGGTGCAGGCATTGGCACCACCGGAATTGAGGATGACTGCGCGCAGCCGTCCGGTGGAGAGCACCTGCTGCGACCACAACACCGGCGCAGCCTTGACCTTGTTGCGGGTGAACACACCCGCCGCAGCGAAATCGGGACCCTCGTTGAACACCAAGGCCAGATCGGACTTGCCACTCGCCTTGATTCCGGCCGGAATACCGGCAGCGCGGAAACCTGCAGGACAGGTGACACCCTGCGTGCGCACGAGCTTGCCCGCAATCATGCCGACGGCCTCCGCCTGGCTCCCGACGCTGCTCATGGTGCTACTCCTACGGTAGAGAGACCCTCGGTCTCGGTGATTCCCAGTGCAAGATTCATGGATTGGACGGCAGCTCCCGCCGTGCCCTTGGCCAAGTTGTCGATGGCCGCGATCACGACGAGCAAGCCGGCGTCCGCATCGACCGACACGCTCATCTGCACGGCGTTCGACCCGATGACCGAACCGGTCTGCGGAAGACGACCGGCTGGAAGCACGTGCACGAACGGCTCTGCCGCGTAAGCCTTCTCGTAGACCTCGACGGCCTGCGCCTGCGTGGCGGTGGTGATCGCGGTGCAGGTGGCCAGGATTCCGCGGGGCATCGGTGCGAGAACCGGCGTGAAGGACACCGCAACAGCACTACCGGCGAGCGCCGAGAGGTTCTGCACGATCTCGGGAGTGTGGCGGTGTGCGCCCGCAACCGCGTACGCCCGAACCGAACCCATCACCTCCGAACCGAGAAGATCTGCCTTCGGAGCTCGGCCTGCACCCGAAGTACCGCTGACAGCAACGATATTGACGCGGGGCTCGATGATGCCTGCGGCGACAGCGGGTGCGAGCGCGAGCGACGACACCGTCGGGTAACAACCGGGGACGGCGATGCGAGTGGCACCGACCAATCGCTCACGGCAGCCCGGCAACTCCGGCAAGCCGTACGGCCAACTGCCCGCGTGCGGACTCTTGTAGTACTTCTCCCACGCCGCACCGTCGGTGAGGCGGAAGTCGGCCCCGCAATCGATGATCACCACGGACTCGGGCAGCTGCAGCGCGAGTTCGGCGGACTTGCCGTGCGGGAGCCCCAGGAACACCACGTCGTGACCCGCGAGCTCGTCGACGGTGGTCGGGGCGAGAACGCGGTTTGCGAGTGGCAACAGATGGGGATGGAATTCACCCAGCGTCGCACCGGCATTGCCGCCCGCGGTCAGAGTGCCGATGACCAACGAACCGTCGCGCACTCCCGGGTGCCCGAGCAGCAGTCGAAGAATTTCACCGCCGGCGTACCCACTTGCGCCCGCCACTGCGATGCGCCTCGGCGTGGCCTCCGAAATAGTCATGCGGTTTATTATGCAGCATCATGCAAGCTCATTCATGAACGGGTCCGGTGTGTCAGCGTCCACCCATGGACTTGCGGATCTCGTCGAGCTTCCTCCGGCCGGCGTCCTGCCGTTCGTTCCACTGCTCGTCGAGGTCACGGCCCGCCCTGGACTCTCGGTCCAGTTCCTCCGCGCCGACGGCTGTACCCGATCGCTGTTCGACCTTGTCGCGCACACCGTCCCACGTCGGCACCCCCGAATCGGTGAAGTCACCGATCGGCGCGCGCACCGCACCGGCACCGTATCCGCTACCGATGGGCTGGTCCTCGACCAGCTCCGCATCGATGATCCCCGGTACCGTGCCGCCGAGCGGAGCCCCCGGTGGTGGATCACCGAGCGGCTGGTCGATCCGCGGCTTGGTCACCTGCGGAACGTCGACATCGGGAACCGTCCCGGGTGGTGCGCCGCGATCGGGTCCAGTGGATTCGGGTTCAGCATTGCGCAACTCGGCCGCCAGCGCCGATGCGGCTGCCGCTACCGGGGCCAACCGGGACCGACCTGCCACTGCAGCCAGGATCTCCTCGATCACCTGAAGATCCGTCGCCGCACCGTCTGTTCCGAATTCACTCATGCGCTGCTCCCGTCACCCGTCGTACTCGTGACTCCACGCTACGGACAGACGAGCCCGGGTGTGCACGGATCAACTGCGCAACTGCGCTGGTTCAACTGCACAACTGCGCTGATTCAACTGCGCAACTGCGCTGGTTCAACTGCGCAGCTGCGCGCCGACGGCCTTCGATGCCGCGTCGACCGCCGCATCGCGGGCAGCCGTTGCCTGATCCTCGGTCAAGGTGCCGTCGGCACCTCGGAACCGCAGCGCGAACGCCAGCGACTTGCGACCCTCGCCGACCTGTTCACCCTCGTAGACGTCGAACAGTCGAATCGACTCGAGCAGGTCGCCACCGCCGATCGTGAGCGCGGCTTCCACCGACGCCGCAGGTACGGAAGCGTCGACCACCACTGCCACGTCCTGCAGCACCGCCGGATACGGCGACACCTCTGGGGCAGGGAGCGACTCGACGACGGGAAGAGCGCTCAGGCTCAACTCGACGGCACACGTACGCGGCGGCAGGCCCGCCCGCTCGAGCACGGCCGGATGCAGCTCGCCCGCGTATCCGACGACCTCACCGTCGAGCAGGACCTCCGCGCACCGACCCGGATGCCACGGAAGGTGCTGCGCCGCCCGAAGATCGACGTGCACTCCGGACGCCTCGGCAACCGTACGTACCGCAGCGAACGCATCGGCGGCCTCTGCGGCGCGGCCGGCACGCCACGGACCCGACAACTCACGCTGACCGGTGAGCACCATGCCCACGTGCACCGGCTGCGCCGGCAACGAACCACGAAGCATGGCGATCTGGTCGTCGGTGGGACGACGGTCGACCGGCAACGCGTCCACGGCTGCGGTGGCGTCGTGGCGGAGCACCACCTGGGCAATGCCGAACAGCGAGACGTCTCGCTGACCGCGCGCGATGTTCCGGCTCAGCATCTCGAGCAAACCGGGAAGCACAGTGGTCGCGAGCTCGGGACGGTCGGCCTCGAGTGGATTGAGCACCGAGGTGGTCGCGCGCCGTGGGTCGTCCGCGTCGAGACCCCACGTGTCGAACACGCCCTTGGGCAGGAACACCGGAGGCAACACCTCGACGTAACCGGAGAACGCGAGTGCCTTGCCGACGGCACGCCTGCGCTTCTGTTCGGCAGTGAGGCCGCGACCGCCCGGAGCCGACGGCAGTACCGACGGGATCTGTTCGAGCCCTTCAAGCCGCAGCACCTCTTCCACCAGGTCGGCGCGCTGCACCAGATCCGGTCGCCAGGACGGCGGGGTGACGATGAGCTGGCCGTGCCCGTCGCCGTCGACCGATACCTCGACTCCGCAACCGATCTGCGTCAACCGTCGGGCAGCGGTTCCGTTGGGGTACTGCACTCCGGCGATTCGGTCCGGCAGGTCGAAGTCCATCGTGACCGTGGGATATTCGGCTGCCTCGCCGATATCGGTCAACACGGGCTCGATCCGGCCGCCGGCGATCTCGACCAACAACTGTGCGGCCCGATCGAGTGCTGCGACAGGCAGAGCCGAATCCACGGTCCGCTCGAAACGCTTGCTGGCCTCGCTGGAGAGCTTGTGGCGACGACCGGTGCGGAACACCGCGAGCGGATCGAACGATGCCGCTTCGAGCACGACCTCGGTGGTCGAGTCGTCGACTTCGGTGGACGCACCGCCCATGACACCGGCCAACGAGATCGCTCCCGAGCCGTCGGCGATGACGACGTCCTCGGCATCGAGGGAACGCTCGACACCGTCGAGTGTGGTCAGCTTCTCCCCCGCGTTCGCGCGGCGGACGACCAGATCGCCGTCGAGCTTGGCCGCGTCGAATGCATGCAGCGGCTGGCCGAGTTCGTGGAGCACGTAGTTGGTGACATCGACGGCCGCCGAGATCGGGCGTACGCCTGCCAGCAGCAGTCGACGCTGCATCCACCAGGGCGTCGTCGCCGTCGGATCGATGCCGACGATCTTGCGCAACGCGAATCGCGATGCGCCGGAGTTCGGTTCGACGGTGACCGACCAGGCGTCACCGGTGACCTCGGTGGGGACCGTGCGCGCCGGATCCACGAACGGAAGGTCGAAACTGCAGGCCAGTTCGCGGGCGAGGCCGCGGACCGAGAAGGCGTAGCCGCGATCCGGGGTCACGTTGAGCTCGATGACCGAGTCCAGCAGACCGAGAACGGCTTTGGCGTCGTCGCCCGGGGCAGCCGTGCCCTCGGGCAGCACCAGAATTCCGGAGTGATCCTTACCCAACCCGAGTTCGAGCGTCGAGCAGATCATGCCGTTGGAGTTGCGGCCGTAGGTCTTGCGCGACGCGATGGCGAATCCCCCGGGCAGGACGCTGCCCGGCAGCGCGGCCACGATCAGGTCACCCTCGGCGAAGTTCCTGGCCCCGCACACGATTTCCTGTGGCTCGGCTGCTCCGACGTCCACCAGGCAGAAGCGAATCGGTTTTTTGAACTCGGTCAGCTCCTCGATGGAACTGACCCGACCGACCACGAGTGGCCCGGTCACGTTGTCCAGCGAATCGAGTTCCTCGACCTCGAACCCGACCCGCACGAAACCGGCGTCGAGCTCCTCGGGCGAGACGGCCCAGTCGGGCGTCCCCGCGTGCAGGACCTCGGTCAGCCAGGATTGTGGGACTCGCACGTGTGCTCAGCTCTTTCTTGTATCCGAGAAGAAGTGGGGCGGGTGAAGAACGTCCGTCAGGCCTGAACACCGAAGGGCAAAGTGAACCTGATGTCGCCCTCGACGATGTCGCGCATGTCCGGGATGTCGTTGCGGAACTGGAGCGTCCGCTCGAGACCCATTCCGAACGCGAATCCGGTGTAGACCTCGGGATCGATGCCACTGGCCTGCAACACCTTCGGGTTGACCATTCCGCAGCCACCCCACTCGACCCAACCGGCCCCGCCCTTCTTCTTCGGGAACCACACGTCGACCTCGGCCGACGGCTCGGTGAACGGAAAGTAGTTGGGACGCATGCGTGTACGGGTGTCGTTGCCGAACAACGCCTTCGCGAACGCATCCAGTGTGCCGCGCAGGTGCGCCATGGTCAGGCCCTTGTCGATCGCAAGACCCTCGACCTGATGGAAGACCGGAGTGTGCGTCGTGTCGAGTTCGTCCGTGCGGAACGTCCGTCCCGGGCAGACGACGTAGATCGGAACCTCACGCGAGAGCATCGACCGGACCTGCACCGGGGAGGTATGAGTGCGCAGAACCTGACGCGAACCCTCCGGCGCGATGTGGAACGTGTCCTGCATCGTGCGTGCCGGGTGGTCGGGCAGGAAGTTCAGTGCGTCGAAATTGAAATGTTCGGTCTCGACCTCGGGGCCTTCTTCGACCTCCCAGCCCATTCCGACGAACACGTCGGCAACCTGTTCGGCGATGATCGTGATGGGGTGCCGAGCACCGACGGGAGCTCGGTCGGTCGGCAGTGTCACGTCGATGGTTTCCGCGACCAGGATCGCGGCGTCACGCTCGGCCGACAGCACGGCGCGTCGCTCGTCGAAGGCCTTCTGTACTCGATCACGCGCTGCCTTGACGCGTTTGCCCGCGTCCGCCTTCTGGTCCCCCGGGATCGCACCGAGCGCGCGCTGCGCCAGTGCCAACGGAGCCTTGCCGCCCACGTGATCGATCTTGACCTTGGTCAGAGCATCGAGGTCCGACGCGTCGGCGAACGCCTGCTCGGCCGAGTCCACTGCGGATCCGAGCGCGGACTCCTCGAGAACGGACGGATCTACCGGCTCGGGTCCGCCATCTTTCTTCGCCACGACAGCTGCACTCCTCGAGTAATAGTCGGTGTCTGCTCAGAACAGACAGGTATCGATCCTAGGCGAGACCTGCTCACGGGGTTTCGGAGCGTCGCTGCGCCCTGGCACTCGCGTACAGGCAGATCGCCGCGGCGGTCGCCAGGTTGAGGCTCTCGGCGCGGCCGTGGATAGGGATTCGAATGCGGTGATCGGCGTCGCGCGTCACGGACTCCGAGAGCCCGTGTGCCTCGTTGCCGAACAACCACGCGGTCGGCTGCGTGAGCAGCTCGTCCGCGTCGTCCAAGTCCACTTCGCCATCGGCGGCCGTCGCGACGATGGTCAGACCCGCCCTGCGCAACGCGTCGATTCCGGACTCGATCGATCGCTCCCGAGCGATGGGCAGATGGAACACGCTGCCCGCCGAGGCGCGGACGCATTTGCCGTTGTGGGGATCCACCGAATCGCCCAGCAGAACGACCGAATCCGCTCCTGCCGCGTCAGCGACGCGAATCACAGTCCCGGCATTGCCCGGCTCGGCCGTCTCCACCGGTACGGCCACCAGCCGCGGTGTTCCGGCCAACGCACGGCCGATCGGGACGTCGACCAACTCGGTGACCGCGATGAGACCCTGCGGAGTGACCGTGTCGGACAAGGCTTTCGCAGCACGGTCGGTGATCGGATGAACTCGTGCGCCACCCGCCTCGATGGACATGATGAGGTCATGGTGGCGCTCGAGAGCATCCGCGGTGAAGAACAGCTCACGAACCAACCGGGACCGGGCCGCCTCGGACACCGCGTTGAAGCCTTCGGCCAGAAAGAGCCCGGTCTTCTTGCGTTCCGCGGCTCGAGCGAGCTTGACGGCCGAAACGACCCGCGGAGTTCGCTCGGTCAGCGAATCCACGGGCCGTTTCGGTGTTGAGTCGTCGTACGTCGACTCGCTCAGGCTGCTTCTCCGGCCGGAGCGTTGACATCGGCAGGCAGTGCGGCCTTGGCGATGGCGACCAGGCTTGCGAACGCCGCAGCATCCGACACAGCGAGCTCGGCGAGGATCTTGCGGTCGACCTCGACGCCCGCGGCCTTGAGGCCCTGGACGAAGCGGTTGTACGTGATGTCGTTGGCGCGAGCTGCAGCGTTGATACGCGTGATCCACAGCTTGCGGAAGTCACCCTTGCGCGCGCGGCGGTCCCGGTAAGCATAGGTCAGCGAGTGGAGCTGCTGCTCCTTGGCCTTGGTGTACAGACGTGAGCGCTGTCCGCGGTAGCCCTTGGACGCTTCGAGAATCGAACGGCGCTTCTTCTGGGCGTTGACGGCCCTTTTTACGCGTGCCACTGGTGAATCCTGTCGATCTGGGGGTGTGTGAAACCCCGAATGGTATTGGGATGAAGCCGACCGAAATCAGTCGGCGGCGGGCCGAATCAGATGCCGAGCAGGCGCTTGATCCGCGGCACGTCGGCCTTCTTGACAACGGCGACACCATCGAGGCGACGAGTCACCTTGGTGGGCTTGTGCTCGAGCAGGTGGCGACGGCCGGCCTTCTGGCGCAGGATCTTGCCGCTGCCGGACACCTTGAATCGCTTCTTGGCACCACTGTGGGTCTTCTGCTTGGGCATGAAATCCTCTTCTTCTGTAATAGCTCTTCGGTGTTGCATGGCACAGCCGCACATCGCAACGGAAATTCTGTGCACCGAAGCAGGTGTAGGGCTGTCTTACTGGTAGAGCGCGAGGCTCAGTTGGTCTGCGCCGGAGTAGCCGGAGCTGCTGCGGCCGGTGCCTCGGCAGCCGGGGCTGCGTCGGCGGGCTGTTCCGGCGCGGGGGCCGGTGCGCGCTGGGCGGGCGGAGCCGCTGCGCTCTCCTGCGCCTTGACGCGAGTCTTGGCACCCTTGTGCGGTGCCAACACCATCGTCATGTTGCGGCCGTCCTGCTTGGCCGAGGTCTCCACGAAGCCGAGCTCCGCGACGTCCGCGCCCAGGCGCTGCAGCAGACGGAAGCCGAGTTCGGGACGCGACTGCTCACGACCGCGGAACATGATGGTGACCTTGACCTTCGAGCCGGCTTCGAGGAAGCGAACGACGTTGCGCTTCTTGGTCTCGTAGTCGTGCGCGTCGATCTTGGGGCGGAGCTTCTGTTCCTTGATGACGGTGAGCGTCTGGTTCTTGCGCGATTCGCGCGCCTTCTGCGCAGCCTCGTACTTGAACTTCCCGTAGTCCATGATCTTGCAGACCGGCGGACGTGCGTCGGGAGCTACTTCTACAAGATCGAGGTCGGCTTCGAGAGCCAAGCGGAGTGCATCTTCAACACGCACGATCCCCACCTGTTCACCACCCGGTCCGACAAGCCGGACCTCGGGAACTCGGATGCGATCGTTGATGCGGGTCTCAGTGCTGATGGGGCCTCCTAGGTAGTGCGGTGTGGTGTGTAACCCGACCGCCTGCCACTGGCACAGCCCGTCGCCGTCGATCCTCGACATTCACCGCAGCGATGTGAACCGCTGCAACGAAAAAACCCTGCTCTCGGTGTGATCCGATAGCAGGGCCCGATGTCGACCGGTCGACCCGCACGACAACTGTCGTCGTACAGTCTCCTCACTGGGAGGAAGCACGCAGGAGGCCGATGAGGACTTCCTTCGTGCGACCGGACCGGGAAGTAGCTTGTTGAAGGCTACGTGCCGGTGGGAGTCGGGCTCCACTTGCTGCCTCCGTGCGGTGAACTCCATCGAGGAGCGCACGCCGAAGACGGTCATCGAGTCACACTACCAGCCGATTCGAGAAACCGACAATCGAGCCCGATCGCCCCCGACAGCGTCGGCACCCGATTCTCCCCGCTGCGGGCGGCGTGGGATTCTCGTAGGCATGACCAGCGCCCCCACTCCCGCCGATGGCGATCCCGCGGGTGCCGACCCCGTCGGCACCGAGCCCGAAGTCCGTGAACTCGCCGAAGTCCCCGCGGTCGAGGTCATCAGCCGCGCTGCGGTGATGCTGATGAGTTCCGCAGCCGAGAAGTTGGGACTGTCCGAGCCGGATCCCGCGGAGAGCCCCTACCTCGACCTCGACGAGGCCCGCCGCGTCATCACCGCCTTGGCCGGCCTGGTCACCGCGTCGGTGGAGTACCTCGGCCCCCATGCCGGACCCATCCGCGACGGCCTGCAGGCACTGCAGCGCGCATTCCGGGAAGCGTCGGCCCATCCGGACGAGCCGGGAAAGGGCCCCGGCGAGAAGTACACCGGTCCGGTGCACTGAGCAGAACACCAGCCAAGTCGAGACCGACGCACGAAGCCGCATCCGGTAGTTGACGGATGCGGCTTCGTGCGTTCACGGGGTCCGAATCGGACGGTGCCAGCTGACTGCAGCGCTTATCGGACGGCGGCGACCTTGCGAGGCCTACGCTTCTTCGCAGCCGCCTTCACCGGCGGGGCGACGACCGACTCCCGGGTGAGCGCCTCCTGCAGGAACTTGCCGGTGTAGCTTTCCGAGACCGCCGCCACTGCCTCCGGATCACCCTGCGCCACAACCGTTCCGCCGCCCGAGCCACCTTCGGGGCCCATGTCGATGACCCAGTCCGAGACCTTGATGACGTCGAGATTGTGCTCGATCACGATCACCGTGTTGCCCTTGTCCACCAAGCCGTTCACGACGCCGAGCAGCTTGCGAATGTCCTCGAAGTGCAGGCCGGTGGTCGGTTCGTCGAGAATGTAGACCGTGCGGCCTGTGGACCGCTTCTGCAGTTCCGCTGCCAGCTTGACGCGTTGCGCCTCGCCGCCGGACAACGTCGTTGCCGGTTGGCCGAGTCGGACGTACCCGAGACCGACCTCGACGAGTGTCTTGAGGTAGCGGTGGATCGAGGTGATGGCCTCGAAGAAGTCGGCAGCCTCCTCGATCGGCATGTCCAGGACCTCGGCGATGGTCTTGCCCTTGTAATGGACTTCGAGTGTCTCGCGGTTGTATCGCGCACCCTCACAGATCTCGCACGGAACGTAGACGTCCGGCAGGAAGTTCATCTCGATCTTGAGTGTGCCGTCTCCCGAGCATGCCTCGCACCGGCCGCCCTTGACGTTGAACGAGAACCGACCGGGCTGATAGCCGCGCACCTTGGCCTCGGTGGTCGCCGCGAACAGCGTGCGGATCTTGTCGAACACACCGGTGTACGTGGCCGCGTTCGAGCGCGGTGTGCGTCCGATCGGCGACTGATCCACCCGCACCAGCTTGTCGAGCTGATCCAGGCCGTTGATTCGCGTGTGCCGACCGGGAACCTGACGGGCTCCGTTGAGCTTGTTGGCCATCACCGTCGCGAGAATGTCGTTGACGAGAGTGGACTTACCCGAACCCGACACCCCGGTGACCGAGGTCAGCACACCGAGCGGGAAACTGACGTCGATGCCACGGAGATTGTGCTCGCGGGCACCGACCACGGTGACCTGACGCTTCTTGTCCACGACACGACGGGTGTCGGGCAGCGGAATCTCCATCCGTCCGGACAGGTACGCACCGGTCAGCGATTCCTCGTTGGTCAGCAGGTCCTCGTACGAACCGCTGTGCACGACGCGTCCGCCGTGCTCACCCGCCAACGGACCGATGTCGACGATCCAGTCGGAGGTACGGATGGTGTCCTCGTCGTGCTCGACGACGATGAGGGTGTTTCCGAGGTCGCGCAACCGCGTCAACGTGTCGATGAGCCGACGGTTGTCGCGCTGATGCAGTCCGATCGACGGCTCGTCGAGGACGTACAGAACACCGACGAGCCCCGATCCGATCTGGGTCGCGAGGCGGATACGCTGCGCCTCGCCGCCGGACAGCGAGCCGGCGGTCCTGGCCAGTGACAGGTATTCCAGACCGACGTCCAGCAGGAAGCCGAGGCGCGCCTGCACCTCCTTGAGGACCTGCCCGGCGATTGCTTCCTCGCGGCGACCGAGAGTGAGGCTGTTCAGGAAATTCGCGGTGTCGGCGATCGACAATTCGCACACCTCGGCGATCGACTTAGGGCCGAAGTCGCCCGCCGCGATCGTGACCGACAGGATCTCCGGCCGCAGCCGCGCCCCGTTGCAGGTGGGACACGGCACGTCGCGCATGTAGCCGTCGTAGCGTTCCTTCATCTGCTCGGACTCGGTCTGCTCCAACCGGCGGTGCAGGAACGGCATCACACCCTCGAACTCGGCGTAGTACGACCGCGTGCGGCCGTAGCGATTCTTGTACTTCACGTGCACCTGGTGATCGCTGCCCTCGAGGACTGCGCGCTTGACCTTGGCGGGCAACTTGTTCCACGGCGCGTTCAGGTCGAATCCCATGGCGTCGGCGAGCCCGGAGAGCAGGCGGCCGAAGTACTCCGACGTCTGGCCCATCGACCACGGTGCGATGGCACCGTCGGCGAGGCTGAGATCCCCGTCGGGAACGACCAGCTCAGGATCGACCTCCTTGCGCACGCCGAGTCCGACGCAGTCCGGGCACGCACCGTACGGCGAGTTGAAGGAGAACGACCGCGGTTCGAGATCGTCGATGGACAACGGGTGTCCGTTGGGGCAGGCGAGCTTCTCGGAGAACCGGCGCTCACGGTCCGACGCATTCTCGTCACGGTCGACGAAATCGAGCACCACGATGCCGTCGGCCAGCCGAAGGGCGGTTTCCACCGAGTCGGTCAGACGCTGCTTCGAGCTCGACTTGACGGTGAGGCGGTCGACGACGACCTCGATGTCGTGCTTCTCCTGCTTCTTGAGCACCGGCGGACTCGTGAGCTGATGTACGACGCCGTCGACGCGAACACGCGAGTAGCCCTGAGTGTTCAACGAGTCGAACAGGTCGACGAACTCACCCTTGCGGGTACGAACCACCGGGGCGAGAACCTGGAACTTCAGGCCCTCCTCCATGTCCAGCACCTGATCGACGATCTGCTGCGGAGTCTGCTTGGCGATCTGTTCGTTGCACACCGGGCAGTGAGCCGTTCCTGCACGCGCGTACAACAGCCGGAGGTAGTCGTAGACCTCGGTGATGGTGCCCACGGTCGATCGCGGGTTGCGGTTGGTCGATTTCTGATCGATGGAGACCGCAGGCGAGAGGCCCTCGATGAAATCGACGTCCGGCTTGTCCATCTGGCCGAGGAACTGCCGCGCGTATGCGGACAGCGACTCCACGTAGCGACGCTGTCCTTCGGCGAAGATCGTGTCGAAGGCGAGTGAGGATTTGCCCGATCCGGACAGACCCGTGAACACGATCAGCGCATCCCGCGGCAGGTCGATGTCGACTCCCCGCAGGTTGTGCTCCCGTGCACCTCGCACTATCAGGCGATCCGCCACTGTGTTCCCTTCTTTCCGAACGAGCACGTCAAGCCGAGTTGCTGCGGGGCGCAGCACTGCACGACCTTCGAGTCGCGTGATGACGTGTGATGCCGACGCACCGGTCACACGTCGTGTAACCGTGGACCCCACGTCGAAAACCTGTTGTGGTGAGGGACGAACCTCACGCAGTAGCAATGGTAGATCCAGGCACCGACACACTTTTCCAGCTGCGCGACCCCGACGCCCATCATGCCGTCGACGACGGTAGCGTCCTGGAAATGGACGAGCACCTCATGGTCATCGATGACAACTACACCGGCGTCGTCTCTCAGGGATCGCAGCCGCAGCGGCGAACGATTCCCGGAGCGACGATCACGAAGATGTCGGTCGGCCCCATGGACAACAACACCTACCTTGTCGTCTGTTCCGCAACAGGTCACTCGGTGCTGATCGACGCCGCCAACGAGGCCGACCGAATCTCGTTGCTCATCGACCGGAACGCGCCGACGCTCTCACTCATCGTGACGACTCACCAGCACGCCGACCACTGGCAGGCGCTGGCCGACATCGCCGGCGGTACGGACTCGCCGACCGCAGCGCACGAACTCGATGCCGGCCCCCTGCCGGTGGCTCCCGACCGCCTGCTCGCCGATCGGGACACCGTGTCGGTGGGAGAGCTCACGTTCGATGTGGTGCACCTGACCGGACACACTCCCGGCTCCATCGCACTCGCACTGACCGATGCCGACGGAAAGCGCACCCACCTCTTCACCGGAGATTCTCTCTTTCCCGGTGGCGTCGGCAAGACGGGCAGCCCCGAGGATTTCACCCGTCTGCTCGACGACGTGACAGCGAAGCTGTTCGACCGCTTCGACGACGAGACCGTTGTCTACCCGGGCCACGGAAAGGACACGACGCTCGGTGCCGAGCGCCCTCACCTGGACGAATGGCGCGCCAGGGGTTGGTAACGATCGGCGTGCTTGAGACCGCGAACCACGGGGTATGAATAGTGTGACAAAAGGACGCACAGCGGTAGGTTTTCGGACCGCCGTGCCGTCCATGGTTCCACCGCCGATGACACGAGAAACTACGCAGGAGGCTGTCAATGCTGGTCCGCCGTATCGCCCGTCCGCTGATGTCTACGATTTTCATCGCAGGGGGCGTCGACGCACTCCGTAATCCCACCGGCAAGGCCCAGGCCGCCACCCCGTTGATCGAGCAGGGCAAGGACGTCCTCCCCAACGAGGTCACCGCGAACGTGCCGAACGACCCGGAGACGCTGGTCCGTATCAACGGTGGAATCCAGGTCGCGGGCGGCATTCTGCTGGCCACCGGCAAGGCACCGCGCATCGCCTCGCTGGCTCTCGCCGGAAGTCTCGTACCGACGACGCTCGCCGGACACGCCTTCTGGAACGAGACCGACCCGGAGACCAAGGCTGCGCAGCGTATCCACTTCTTCAAGAACCTGAGCCTGCTCGGCGGACTGCTCATCGCAGCCGTCGACACCGAGGGCAAGCCGTCCGTCGCATGGCGTAGCAAGCGGGCAGCACGCCGAGCGCAGGAGACCGTCGTCTCGGCCCTGCCGGGTCACTCCACCCACGAGACCGGTGAGCGCGTCAAGGAAATCGCAGCCGTCGCCGCGAGCCGCAGCGCCGATCTGGCCGAGGCTGCACAGCCGAAGCTGGCCAAGTTCGCCGACGCCGCCCAGCCCAAGTTGGCCAAGCTCGCCGATATCGCTACCGAGAAGGGCTCGGAGCTGGCCGACGTAGCTCAGCCGGCACTGAACCGCTGGGCTCACGTGGCCGCCGACAAGGGTTCGGTGCTCGCCGAGGAAGCACAGAAGCGTGGATCCAAGCTGGCCGAACTGGCCGCCGACCGCGGCAGCGACCTGGCCGAAGAAGCGCAGAAGCGCGGCTCCAAGCTCGCCGACAAGGCAGCCCATCGCGGGACCGACCTCGCGGAGCTCGCACAGAAGCGTGGCTCCAAGCTCGTCGACGTCGCTGCTGACCGTCGCGGCGAATTGGCCGATGTCGCGCAGAAGCGCGCGTCCAAGCTCGCCGATCTGGCGGCCGAGAAGGGGTCCGTCCTCGCCGACGAGGCGCAGAAGCGCGGAGTCACGTGGGCCGATCTGGCGTCCGATCGCGTCGACACGCTGAGCAAGCGCGCTCGCAAGCGCGCCGAGAAGCAGAGCAAGGAACTCGAGAAGGTGACCGAGCAGGCTCGCGCCAAGCTCGAGAAGCGAGTTGCCAAGGCTCAGAAGAACTTGGACAAGAAGCTGCAGCAGTACGCGAAGTAATTTTTCGCAGACAGCCACACAGCGACGTTCGCGTAGACGGCCCTGCCCCGGAACCAGCGGTTCTGCGGCAGGGCCGTTGTGCGGCGTAGACTGCTCTGGCTGATTTCGAGGCGATATCCTCGCCTCGGCCGAACTCCCGAGGAGACCCTTTGCCGGACGACGGCCACACATCGAGCGACTCCGTGGTGCCGCTCGAAGAAGACTTCGAGCAGGCGCATCTGACGCGGCTGTACACGCAGCTCGACGCGTTACGCGAGTATGCCGCGAACCGACTGCGCGCGGTGCTGTTGGAGACCGGCGGCACCCCGCAGGCCCGCAGCGAACGGGAATCGTTCAACCAGATGTACACCGAGGACATCGCCAAGTACGACGCCGCCGAGAACGGACTGTGCTTCGGGCGCATCGACCTCGATCCCGAGACCCTCGACCCCAAGGTCGACGACCGGCCCGAGCGATACATCGGCCGCGTCGGGATTCTCGACGACAAGAACGACTACGAGACACTGCTGCTCGACTGGCGAGCACCGATGGCCCGGCCGTTCTACCTGGCGACGCCCGCCGCACCCGAAAACGTGTTGCGGCGCAGACACATTCGTACCCGCGGCCGGCGAGTGACATCGATCGCCGACGAATTCCTCGACCTGAACTCCGCCCGATCGTCGAACGATGCGGCCGTGGCAGGCGGCGTCGCGAGCGAAGGCGCGCTGCTCTCGGCGCTCGATGCCGCACGTACCGGTCAGATGAACGACATCGTCGAGACGATCCAGAGCGAGCAGGACGCGATCATCCGATCGCAGCATCGCAGTGTGTTGGTGGTTCAGGGCGGACCGGGCACCGGCAAGACTGCCGTCGCGCTGCACCGTGCCGCCTATCTGCTCTACACCTACCGTCAGCAGCTCGGTAAGAGCGGCGTGCTGATCATCGGACCCAACGCCACGTTCCTCGACTACATCGGTCAGGTGCTGCCGTCACTCGGCGAGACGGGAGTGCTGCTGTCCACGATCGGCGACCTCTACCCGGGAGTCCGTGCGCAACGCGAGGACTCGGCCGTCGCGACCGAGGTCAAGGGCAGACTGTCGATGGTGGAGGTGCTGACGCAAGCGGTTCGCGACCGTCAGGAAGTTCCCGCGCAACCCCGTCGGCTGAAGTTCGACACCTACGACATCACGCTCGATCGCAAGATCGTCACCAGGGCTCGCGGTCGTGCCCGCTCGTCCCGGCGACCGCACAACCTCGCTCGTCCGCTGTTCGTGTCCTCGGTCATCGACCAGTTGGCCAACCAATTGGCAGCGAAACTCGGGCAGAACCTCGTCGACGGGTCCAGCCTGCTCAGCGCCGACGACATCGCGGACATGCGCGACGAGATGCGCGAGGACCAAGACGTCATGGCCGCCGTCGACGAACTGTGGCCGGATCTGTCTCCCCAGCAGGTTCTTCGCGACCTGTTCGCCTCGCCCGAGAAAATCGCCTCGGCCGCGCCTGCACTGGACGAGATGGAGCGCGAAGCCCTCGTCCGCCGAGGCCACGGGTTCTCCTCGGCCGACGCTCCCCTGCTCGACGAACTCGCCGAGCTACTCGGCGTCGACGATGCGGCCGAACGTGAACAGGCACAACGTCAGTGGCGCGGCCAGATCGCCGACGCCCAGGGTGCCCTGGACATCCTGACCGGTTCGGCACCTCAGGATCTCGAGGACGAACTCGATCCGGAGATCCTGATGGCCTACGACCTCATCGATGCCGATCAGCTTGCGCGACGGCAGAATTCGGGTCAACGACTCACGACGGCCGAACGGGCCGCCGGTGACCGAACCTGGACCTACGGGCACGTGATCGTCGACGAAGCGCAGGAACTCTCTGCGATGGCGTGGCGAATGGTCATGCGGCGCATACCGAATCGGTGGATGACACTGGTGGGCGATACGGCGCAGACCGGTGATCCCGCCGGTACCTCCTCGTGGGGTTCGGTTCTCGAACCGTATGTGGCCAAGCGCTGGAAGCGAACCGAGCTGACGGTGAACTACCGAACACCGTCCGAGATCATGGCGGTGGCACACGACGTGTTGGCTGCCATCGATCCCGAGCAGTCCGAGCCGCGGTCCATCCGCAGCACCGGGACACGACCGTGGGCCCAACGGGTGGCACCGGACGATCTGATCACCGCGGTCGAGAAGCGAGTGGCCGAGCACCCTCGCCCAGGCCTGAGTGCAGTGCTGGTTCCCGCAGGCCACGTCGACCGATTCCGCCATCTGGCATCGGAACTGGTCACCGTATCGACGGTCAAGGACGCCAAGGGACTGGAATTCGACTCGGTGCTGATCGTCGAACCCCGTGCCATCGTGGCGGATTCGGTCAAGGGCATGAACGACCTGTACGTGGCGCTGACCCGAGCGACTCAGCGACTCGGCGTCGTGCACGCGGACGCACTACCGGGTGAACTCTCGGCGCTGCAGCCGTTCGAGCCGGAAGCCTAGAGAACCGCACACACCACCGGCCCCCCCCCGGCCGTGGAAGGAGCGGGCCCGGTGTTGTGTCGGGCGGGCAAACCCGGCACGGGTGGCCCCACACCAACTGCCCCGTGGGACTTCGCGCCGG